>JAZQDF010000347.1:0-2381 GCA_045546635.1 Eubacteriales bacterium | reverse complement strand
TCAACAAAAAAACAAGATTTATTAAAAGCATATTGTAAAATATTATTAATTATGCTATAATTACATTAGCGTGAACAAAATAAATTTTAAGAAAGGAATATTTCTATGAGAAACACACGCAAAATTCTTGTTGCTCTCGTTATTGTTCTTGCAATGATGATGAGCGTTGCAACCCTCTTTGCAAGTGCTGCAAGCCAGCCCGAGACACTTTATCTCACTCCCAATGCGAATTGGAAGCAGAGCAATGCTCGTTTCGCGGCTTACTTCTTCGGCAACGGCGAGACTTGGGTTAGTATGACCGACGCTGACGGCGACGGCGTATATGAGGTTAAGGTTCCTACCGATAAGGTATATCCTAACGTTATCTTCTGCAGAATGAATCCCAATGCAGCAGCTAACAACTGGAATAACAAGTGGAACCAGACCGCAGACCTTACCGTTCCTACGGATGGTCCTAACCACTACACCGTTAAGGAAGGTACCTGGGACAGTGGTGGCGGAACCTGGTCTACCTACGGTTCTTCCTGCCTTCACACCAATCTCAGTGAAGCAGCAACCTGTACTACTCCTCAGACCTGTCTTGATTGTGGTGACCCCGTAGTTTCCGCTCTTGGTCACTCCTTCAACTCCTCTCACCTTTGCACTAGATGTAATGAGCAGGCTACCTTCACCGTAGCAGGCTCCGGCGCACATATGGGTACTGAGTGGGATACCGGTAACACCGCAAACGATATGACATACGACGCTGAAACCGGTACCTATGTTAAGGTATATGAAAAGGTTGCAGCAGGCTCCTACAAGTTTAAGGTTGCCCGTGATCACGATTGGGGTACTGCATATCCCTCTGCCGATAAGTCGTACACCGTTGCTGATGCAGGCAGCACCGTAACCATTACACTTAAGGGTACTACCGTAAACGTTACAGTTGAGCTTCCCGCTGTAGAGTGTAACCACAACTGGTCCGACGCAACCTGCGATAAGCCTCAGATCTGTTCTGAGTGCGGTCAGTCTCAGGGCGAGGCTCTTGGTCACCAGTTCGACGATGGCTCCAAGTGCTCTGTATGTGGATTTGCTCCTGTTTACACCGTTGCAGGCGATAATGCCGCTCTCTTCGGAACCGAGTGGGATCCCGCCAATACTGCTAACAAGATGACTTACGATAAGGACTCCGGTCTCTGGACTATCTCTTACGTAAACTCCGGCGACGAGACAATCTGGCCCAACCTTAAGGTTTGCCTTAACCTTACTTGGGATAAGGCTTGGGGCGGTCCTGCAGCAGGTCAGACCGATGATAACGCGTGGGTTGAGGTTCCTGCAGGCAAAATGCTTACAATTGCCTTCAACAGCACAACAGAGAAGATCACGTTCACCATCTCTGACGCTCCCGAGACTCCCGATCATCAGCACGTCTTCGTAGACGGTAAGTGTGAGTGCGGCGAGTCCGATCCTAACTACGTTCCCGAGACTCCCGATCACCAGCACGTCTTCGTAGATGGCAAGTGTGAGTGCGGCGAGTCCGATCCCAACTACACTCCCGACGAGCCCGAGATCCTTGACTACTACCTTGTAGGCTACATCAACGGTGCAGACTACGGCTGTGCTGACGACTATGCTACCATCGGCGACTATAAGTTCGTAGACGGCAAGCTTACCGTTACCTTTGAGGCAGCTGATAACTACGTATTCGTAAAGGCCGGCGACAACGAGCACTGGTATATGGCTTCTGCATATTGCCAGGATACTACCGTTACTCTTGCTAACACCGAGACCGGCACCGCAGAGAAGCTTTACGTTCCCGGCGGCGTTGAGCTTACCTTTACTCTCGTTGTAAACGAGGATGATACTCTTACCCTCAGCTACACCGTTGGTGAGACCCAGGCTCCCGAGCATACTCACTCCTTCGTAGAAGGCAAGTGTGAGTGCGGCGAGACCGATCCTACCTACACTCCTGATCCCGAGAATCCCGATCCCGAGAATCCCGATCCCGAGCAGCCTGTTCCCGAGCTTTCTCTCTTCCAGAAGATTATGAGGGCGGTTACCGATTTCTTCGCAAATATCGCTAACTGGTTCAAGAACCTTTTTGCCGGCTTTAAAAAGTAATATTTTACCCCTGCATCCTCGTTGGTGCAGGGGCTTTTTATGTGCGGTCTTTATATATTAAGGAAATATGAACATTTTTCACATTTTAACCAAGATTTTTATTTCCTAAAAGTGTAAAATATGCTTTTCCTTGTGTATTTTCAACAAAAAAACAAGATTTATTAAAAGCATATTGTAAAATATTATTAATTATGCTATAATTACATTAGCGTGAACAAAATAAATTTTAAGAAAGGAATATTTCTATGAGAAACACACGCAAAATTCTTGTTGCTCTCGTT
>JAZQDF010000346.1:0-18101 GCA_045546635.1 Eubacteriales bacterium | reverse complement strand
GGGGCTTGAGGAAAGGAAGAAAAGGATTAACTGGGATACCGGTATGGCACACGGCTCTATGTACGTCCGCGTTGACGGTAAGAGATACGTTATCAACCGTTCTACCGTTCCCACCGACAAATCCGATAATCCTACCTATCGTGAGGAGGCCTCTATCGTCGACGTTGAGACGGGTGCTCCCGCCTTTGGCAAGCTGGCGGCCGGCGAGGTGTTCTTCGGTGTGGACAGCGAGCTGTTTGATAACACCGCCTTCATCGGTCAGATAGGTGACTCGGGTATAAACGAGGGCTCGGTAAAGCAGTCTATAGAGAACATCATCTTCTCGGGCAGCGAGAAGATCAACAAGCAGCGTGCTATCGTAAGGATATCGGACAAGATGAACGCCCTTCTTCACGAGGGTGGCTCGGGCGGTGCGATCGTCGACCTCGCACGCAAGGAGGATGCACTTGAGGAGAGTCTTGATATCTGCAACCGCGATAACAGGCTTATTCTTGAGAAGGAGGCAGAGCTCTCCCGCATCCGTGCAAGAAGAGCCGAGGCAGAGGAGAAGCAGGCAAAGCTTCAGGAGCTTGATTCCTCCTACAATCACGCTATGCTCATTCAGACCTTCGACCAGCTTCATCTTCTCGAGCAGGAGATGGAGGAGAAGACCGAATTCTATAATAAATTTATCGAGGAAAATACCCGTGCGGGCTTTTATCCCGACGAGCAGTATTTAACCGATCTTCTCGTTGCCAGAAAGGGCGTAAACGAGGCGTACCACGCATTTGGCGACGCACAGGATGCCTATAACGCACAGAAGGCTGCTATCGGCATCACCCACGAGATCGAGAACGCGATCGAGCGTGCAGGCGAGCTTGGCGGCGAGGAGGCTATCGTCAGCCGTGCCACCTCCTTCTGGAAGCAGAACGTTCGTAACACCGCACTTGCCATCCTGGCCGGCCTCGTACTTATAGCAGTCGGCGTATTCGAGATACTCGCCGCGTCCAACCCCGCTATGCAGGTCGGTATGATCATCGCAGCGGTCGTCGGCGGCCTCGCACTTTGTGGCGGCGGATACCTTGCTTACGCTCTTATCAGGAACACCAAGGAGCTTCGTAAGCTTGAGACCGAGTTCGGTACCTCCAGCTTTGAGGATCTTAAGGGTAAGATAGGCGTTATTGCCGAGGCAAGAAGCAAGAGAGACGCTATGGCTATCGCAACCGAGAGTGCAAGGGTTGCCGTTGTTAAGGCAAGAGAGAGATACGAGGAGGCAAAGCGTGAGCTTACCATCCTTATTCTCCGTTGGGGCGAGGAGCCTCCCGCAACCGATCTCGGAGACTTCCTTGACAAGCTTGAGGCGAGAGTACGCTTCTTCCTTGAGAAGAAGAACGAGCTTCTTGACGAGAAGACCAACATAGAAATCACCGTAAGAGAGATACGCCGCAACCTTTCCGACAAGAGCGAGGTTGACGTTCGTGCTCAGGTATCTCCCCTTCTGAGAAAGGCTCTTATGGGCTTCAACCACGATGAGATCATCAACGGCATCGCGGATGCCAAGGCTCGCGTAGCCGAAGAGGACAGGCTTGCATTCGACGTTGAGAACGAGCTTATGACGCTCAAGGCACGTGCAGGCGAGCCCAGTCAGTATTATTCAAGGATCAACGCCCTTGCGGAACGCCGCGAGGATATGCAGCAGAAGCATAAGGCGTATTTCATCGCCCTTCGTGCCATTAATAACGCGACCGATAATCTCCGTGCGGAGATCTCTCCCAGACTTGGCGAGTTTGCTACCGATATGATGGAGATTATGACCGAGAAGAAGTATGCCTCCTTCAGCGTGTCCGACGAGCTTAACGTAACCTTCAGCGGCTCGGACGGAGAGGGCAGGTCCATCGACTTCCTTTCCGGCGGTACCAGAGATATGGCCTATATTGCAGTCCGCTCGGCACTTATCGATATGCTTTACGGCGAGAAGCCTCCCATCTGCTTTGACGAGAGCTTTGCCCACCAGGATAACGTGCGTGCGAGAGCGATGATGAAGGCTATCGGTCACCTGGCAGGCGAGGGCTATCAGAGCTTTGTATTCACCTGTCGCGGCAGAGAGGCCTCTCTTGCAACCGAGCTTATTAAGGGTGCGGGTGTTTACAAGCTTCCTTCGGTCTACTCTTATTGATAAGCATTAATTACAGCAATTTAGAATGCCGCATTCTGCGGCGGAATGGAGAAAATATATGTCGAAAAAAAGAATTCTTGTCATCGGAAGCTCGAATCTTGACTTCGTGATGAATATGTATAAGCTTCCCGAGGCGGGCGAGACCGTCGTTGATAACGGCGGCGTTGCTTACGTTCCGGGCGGCAGGGGAGCAAGTGCGGCCATAGCCTTTTCCCGTCTCGGTGCGGAGAGCGTTTTCTGTGCCAAGCTTGGTGCTGATATCCACGGTCAGAAGCTTTATAACTACTACAAGGAGATCGGCCTTAACACTGCGTATATCAAGGTTGATCACGATAATCCCACCGGCCTTGCCGTTGTTATCAGAGAGGGCGAGGGACGCGTAAGAACGGTGGTTTATCCCGGTGCCAATGCACAGCTTACCACCGATATCGTTATCGAGGCCTTTGAGTCTAATCCCGACGCACTTTATCTCGGCTTTGAGATCCCCTATCCTATGGTAGTTACTGCGGCGAGACTTGCCGCGTCCAAGGGTATCCCCATCTTCATCGATGCAACCGGTGCGTCGAAGGAGCTTGATCTTGAGCAGCTTCCTCCCGTAGAGATCTTCTCTCCTAACGAGCAGGAGGCACTCGATCTTACGGGCATACTTCCCACAAGTATGGAGACCTCTCTTCGTGCGGCTCTTGCCATCGCAAGAAAGACCAAGGCGAAGAACGTCGTTATCAAGCAGGGTGCGAGAGGTGCCTTCCTCTATGATGGCAAGCGTTACAACACCTTCCCCGCGGTAAGAGCGGATAAGATCGTTGACACCACCTCTGCAGGAGATGCCTTCACTGCTGCTATGACTCTTGAATACCTTCGTAATGAGGGCGATATCAAGGAGGCCATCAAGTACGGTAACGTTGCCGCGGCTCTTACCATCACCCGCCAGGGTGCAGGCTCCTCCATTCCTACCGAGGAGGAGATCGACCGTTTCCTCTACGGTGACGAGAGCTGATTTTCAGGATTTTTGATCAACGAAAGGAGCAAGGTATGAATTACATTCACAGGGACGTAGCCTTCCCGTCCACCGACGGCAAAAACACCATCCACGCTGAGCTTTTTATACCCTCCGATAATAATATCAGAGCTGTGGTACAGATATCTCACGGTATGATGGATTATATCGGCAGATATTCTCTTGTGGCAGAGGCTCTTTGCGGTGCGGGCATCGCACTTGCGGGCAATGACCATCTTGGCCACGGCGATAGCGTAAGCACACCCGACGATTACGGCTTCTTTGCGAGTAAGGGTGGCTACGATTACGTAATTGATGACGTAAGGCGTATGAACGAGCTTATCCGCAGTGAGATTCCCGACGTGCCCGTAATTCTTCTCGGTCACAGTATGGGCTCGTTTATCGCACGACTTTATGCGAATAAGTATAGAAGCACTATCGACGGTCTTATCATCCACGGTACTGCGGGCCCTAATCCCGCGACGGGTGCGGGCCTCCTTCTGGTTAAGCTTATGAGGGCTATCAAGGGCGAGAGATACCGTTCAAGGTTTATCTGCTCACTTGCGGATGGCGGATATAATAAGGGCTTTGATCCCGCTGAGGGCGACGGAGCCTGGCTTACCCGCGACGCTTCTATGGTTGCCGACAGGATCGGTAATCCCAAGAACGATTTTATCTTCACTCTCGCAGGCTACCAGGATCTTTTCTGCTTCCTCGGTGACTGCAACGGTGCATCCTGGTTCCGTCAGTTCCCCGGAGATCTTCCTACTTTGGTCATCAGCGGTGAGAAGGATCCCGTAGGCGGCTTCGGCAAGGGTGTAAGATACGTATACGATAATCTTAAGAAGAACTCTGCCGACGTAGAGCTTAAGCTTTATCCCGACTCCCGCCACGAGCTCTTTAATGAAATCAACAGAGATGAGGTCTTCTCCGACCTTATTAAATGGATTGAGGGCGTGATTAAATGATATTCGCCCTTGCCATAACAGGCCCTACCGCATCGGGCAAGACGGCACTTTCCATAGGCCTTGCGGACAGGCTTTCTGCCGAGATCATTTCCTGCGACTCTATGCAGATATATCGCGGGATGGATATCGGCACTGCCAAGGCTACTGCTGCCGAGAGGGCGGCGGTGCCTCACCATCTTATAGATTTCCTCTCTCCTACCGAGAGCTACAGCGTGGAGGAGTACCGCAGGGCAGCCATAGACGTTGCCCGCGATATTACCGCCAGAGGCAAGCTGCCGCTTTTCGTGGGTGGTACCGGGCTGTATATCGACTCGGTCGTAAGACCGAATGCCCAGGACGCCCCCGAGAGCGATCCCGAGTATCGGGACAGACTTCTTGCCGCCCTTGAGGGTAAGGATGCTGCGGCGATCCTGTGGGAGCGTCTTCGGGAGGTAGATCCCGAGTCAGCCGAGAAGATCCATAAGAATAACGTAAGACGCGTTATACGTGCACTTGAAATATACGACAAGACCGGCGTTCCGAAGTCGGTTCTCGACCGCGAGAGCCTTCTTGGCGAGCGTGAGGTCTTCGTCGGAATGATTACCATAGACTTCCTTGACCGAGAGCTGCTTTATCGTAGAATTGACTCTCGTGTTGATATGATGATGGACGAGGGGCTGCTTTCTGAGGTGGAGTCGCTTTACAGAGGGGGACTTCTTACCTCGGGCACGGCATCCTCGGCAATAGGCTATAAAGAGCTTATCGACTATATTGAGGGCAGGGTGACGCTTGCCGAGGCGGTTGAAAAATTAAAGCTTGTCTCCCGTAGATACGCTAAGCGACAGCTGACCTGGTTCAGGCACGAGGTCGGTGCCAGGGTGATATACGCCGACACCCACGACGGCAGGATGAAGACCGCCGCCGAGATGCTTTCTGAGGCAATGGCGTATGAGCGTGAATTACGCTCGGATTATGAAAAAATGAAAGGTGACGGAAATAATGAAGGCTGACGAGCTTATCGGCTTTTTAGAGAGCGGAGGCCTCTCGAAATACGCCTCTCTCTACGACGATCTTGACCACGCGAGAGAGCGTATGATAGCCGCGATCAAGGCGTTCGTTGCAAATTACGGCGACGGCAGAGATCTCTATATATTCTCGGTTCCCGGCAGGAGCGAGATAATCGGTAATCACACCGATCATAATCACGGTAAGGTTATGGCGGGTGCGATCAACAGAGACATTCTTGCTGTCGTGGCAAAGAATGACGACGGTCTTATCAGACTTTGCTCTGAGGGGTATCCAAAGGATCAGATAAGCCTCGAGGATATATCCAACACCGCAAAATTCAGAAAATACACCTCACGTGCACTTGTTGCAGGTATGGTAAATGCATTCGTTACCGCAGGGCATAAGATCGGTGGCTATGATGCGTATTCCTGCACCGAGGTTATGAAGGGCAGCGGACTCTCCTCCTCGGCGGCCTTTGAGGTAATGATAGGCAATATCCTGAATCACCTCTATAACGGCGGTGCGGTTGATAACAAGGAGATTGCGAAATATGCACAGTATTCGGAAAACGTTTATTTCGGCAAGCCCTGCGGTCTTATGGACCAGATGGCCTGTGCCGTCGGCGGCTTCGTTTACATAGATTTTGAGAACAGCTCTGACCCCGTTGTAGAGTCGGTTGATCTCTCGCTTTCCGAGCGTGGCTACTCGCTCTGCATCGTCAACACGGGCGGCTCCCACGCGGGACTTAACGAGGACTATGCCTCTGTCCCTGCGGAGATGAAGGCGGTTGCCACCCTGCTGGGTCGCGAGGTTCTTCGCGGAATCAGTGAGGAGGAGCTTATCGCGGCTATTCCTATGCTTCGTAAGAGATCGGGCGACCGTGCCATCCTTCGTGCGATTCACTTCCTTCGTGAGAACGGTAGGGTAGAGGCGGCACGCGATGCACTTATGAGGGCGGATCTTGATTCCTTCCTGGAGATCATTTCCGCGTCGGGACGCTCGTCCTTCCAGTATCTTCAGAACGTCTATACCAACAACAATCCCTTCGAGCAGGGTATATCTCTGGCACTCTGCGTGGCGGACGGGGCTCTGTCGGGCAAAAAGGGGGCGTACAGGGTACACGGTGGCGGATTTGCAGGTACTATCCAGGCCTTCGTCAGAAATGAGGATCTGGAGGAATTCGTCGGTAGGATGAATTCGGTATTTGGAGAGGGAGCGGTTATGTCTCTTAACATCCGTCCTCTCGGAGCAACCAGATTATTTTGATTACTAACCTAAAAGGAGAATAAATATGGCAGCAAAGGCAAAAAAGGCAACCGAAAAGACGGTTGCACCTTCAGGAGATAAAAAGGCGGCTATTGAGACCGTTATGCAAAGAATAGAGCGTGAGTGCGGTAAGGGCAGTATTATGCGTCTTGGCGAGAATGCTTCGATGAACGTTTCTGCCGTTTCCACAGGCTCGCTTTCACTTGACTTCGCCCTTGGTATCGGCGGCATCCCGAGAGGAAGGATCACCGAGATCTTTGGCCCCGAGTCCTCCGGTAAGACTACCATCGCACTTCACGTTATTGCCGAGGTGCAGAAGCAGGGCGGTGAGGCAGCCTTCATTGACGCCGAGCACGCTCTTGATCCTATTTATGCAAAGAAGCTTGGCGTTGACATCAACGAGCTTATCGTTTCTCAGCCCGACTGCGGCGAGCAGGCTCTTGAGATTGCCGAGACGCTGGTAAATTCGGGTGCTATCGATATTATCGTTATCGACTCGGTTGCCGCTCTCGTTCCCCGTCAGGAGATAGAGGGTGATATGGGTGCCTCCCACGTGGGCGTGCAGGCACGTCTTATGTCACAGGCGATGAGAAAGCTCTCGGGTGCTATTGCTAAGTCCAACTGTATCGTCATCTTCACCAACCAGCTTCGTGAGAAGGTTGGCGTAATGTACGGTAATCCCGAGGTTACTACAGGCGGTAAGGCACTTAAGTTCTATGCCTCCGTGCGTATCGACGTTCGTCGCGTTGAGTCGCTTAAGAACGGTTCTGAGGTTTACGGCTCTCACACCAGATGCAAGGTGGTTAAGAATAAGGTTGCACCCCCCTTCAAGGTAGCAGAGTTTGATATTCTTTACGGCTCGGGTATTTCCAAGTCCTCTGAGATCATTGATATGGCTATCCAGCTCGGTATTGTTGAGAAGAGCGGTGCCTGGTTCTACTATAACGGCGAAAGACTCGGACAGGGCAAGGATAATGTAAGACGCCTTATCGAATCCGACAAGGAGCTTATGGACACCCTTGAGGCTCTCGTAAGAGAGAAGGTTATGTCCCTCGGTAACGAGGACGATGCCGACTCTATGAGCGACGAGGATTTCGAAATCAAGGATTTCGATGACGAGCTTTAATATATGACTATCCTGAAATCTGTAAAGGAAATAAAGGATTCTCACCTCCTCCTTCTCGGCGTGGTCGAGGAGGGGGAGTTTGCAAGTTATACAGTCACCGCTGCCGTTTATACCGAGCTTGGCTGTCCTGAGGCGGGCGATGTGCTTGACTCTGACTGTGTGGCAGGGATAAGGTACGCCGATGAGCTTTACCGTGCGAGGAAGAAGGCTCTGTCGCTTCTTGCCTTTGCGGATAATAACAGAAGGACGCTTTATGCAAAGCTCTGCCGTGCAGGCTTCAGACGTGATATTGCAGAGACCGTCCTTCAGGAGATGGTGGAATGCGGTTATATTAACGAGCGTCGTCAGCTGGAGCGTCTTATTCTCGATGAGGCGAACCGAAAACTTCGCGGCCCGTTGAGGATAATTCCCGCCTTGGCGACAAAGGGCTATGCCACCTCGGATATCAGGGAGGTTATGGCGGGGCTTGTAGACTCGGGTGAGATCGATTTTGACCTTAACGCCCGCCGCCTTCTTGACAAGAAGCTTCCGTCCGATGGATTTGACAGCGAGGAAGCAAAGAAAATTCTCTATAAAAACGGTTATAAAATATGTTAAAAAGATTTGTTAGATATTACAAGCCACATCTGGGCCTGTTCATTCTTGATATGTTCTCCGCCGTGATAGTGGCTGTGTGCAATCTGTTCTATCCTACCATTGCGAAGAATATCGTGAACGGATTTGACAGCGAGGATTTCACCGTAAACGTGGTGGTTATGAACGCCATTCTGCTCTTGGTGATCTATATAATAAAGGCGGTGTTTCAGTACGTTATAGGCTACTACGGTCATATCGTCGGCGTCAGGATGCAGAAGGATATGCGTGCCGACCTGTTCGCAAAATACGAGAGGCTGCCCTTCTCATACTTTGACTCACATAAGACGGGCGATCTTCTCTCCCGACTTACCAGCGACCTCTTCGACGTGTCCGAGCTTGCTCATCACGGCCCCGAGAATGTCTTTCTTGCGATTCTGATGTTCGTCGGCTCCTTTATTATTCTGTCAAGGATAGATCTCACTCTCACGCTTATTATGTTTTCGGTGGTGCCATTTATCGTGCTGTTCACCGTCCTCTCGCGTAAGAGGATGCGTAACGCTATGCGTGCCTCCCGACTTAAGATGTCAGAGATCAACTCCACTCTTGAGAATTCGATTACAGGCATCCGCGAAACAAAGGCGTACGTTGCTGAGGAATACGAGATGGGCAGATTTAATAGGGTAAACGCCCTCTTTGCTCATCATAGGAGCGAGGCGATGTTCTCGCTTGGCTTCTTCGACGCCATAATGCAGTTCCTCTCCGACCTGCTTTACCTGGTGGTCATCTTCGTGGGCGGCATATTTCTTATTAACGGCAAGATTGACGCGGGCGAGTTTACCGCCTTCGTTCTCTATATTTCGATGTTCTTAAATCCTATCCACCGCTTCGTGGCCCTTTTCGAGCAGCTGCAGGAGGGAATGAGCGGCTTCTCCAGATTCTGCGACATTCTCGACGAGCCTGAGGAGGTTGACGAGGGCAGCGTAGAGATCACCGATATCAAGGGTGATCTGGTATTTGACAACGTGTCCTTTGGCTACGGTGACGGCGACGGGGCGGAGTTCGTTATCAGGTCGCTTGACCTTACGGTGGCCGCGGGCAAGACTCTGGCTCTCGTTGGCCCGTCGGGTGGAGGTAAGAGCACGCTGTGTAATCTTATTCCGAGATTTTACCCTGTCACCGACGGTCGCATTACCATCGATGGCGTTGATACCAGGGACATTACCCTCAGCAGCCTGCGTAGGAATATCGGTATGGTATCCCAGACGGTGTTTCTCTTTGACGGTACGGTGCGTGAGAATATTGCCTACGGTGCGGGTGACGTAACCGACGAGCAGATCATTGACGCCGCAAGAAAGGCAAATATCCACGAATATATCTCCACCCTGAAGAACGGTTACGACACCGAGGTTGGCGAGAGGGGTGTAAAGCTGTCGGGTGGCCAGCGTCAGCGAATTGCCATTGCACGCGTATTCTTAAAGAATCCGAAGCTGCTTATTCTCGACGAGGCTACGAGTGCCCTTGATAATGCCACTGAGATGCAGATACAGGCATCTCTTGAGGAGCTTTCTCGCGGAAGAACGGTTATCGTGGTTGCCCACCGTCTTTCTACGGTTAAGAACGCCGATGAGATCGTCCTTCTTGATAAGGAGGGCATCGTAGAGCAGGGAACTCACGACGAGCTTCTTTCCCGAGGCGGTGAATACAAAAAGCTTTATGACTATCAGTTCAGAGAAAAAATATAATAAGGGCAAGGGCTGTGGCATTCAGGCATAACCGAATAAAAGCACCGGGGTGTTAGGTTAATAGCACCTCGGTGTTTTTGTTGCATTTGTGTATTATTAAGGTTGAAAACCTGCGGTTTTCCTCTTTATTAATAGAGCTTTTATTCTATCGCCGTTTCCTCGCTCATCGTACACTCGTACGATTCTCGCTCGTCAGCCGACGATTTCTGCTCTGAATCCCTTCGCCCCTTGTAACTGTGGCATTCAGGAAGAAAAAATGCTTGCGGTTGCTCGCAAGCATTTTTGTTATGATAAACTTATTCGTTAGGGAAAACTCCTTCGGGCAGTCCCTCGGGAAGCTCGCCGGAGCCAATGTATCCAACGTAAACATCGTAATACTTAAGGAGAATGTCGTTGAAGTCCTCGTCGGTAAGCTCGCCCTCAAAGTCGGAGTAGTTGTCACCGATGTGGTCTGCAATGCCGTCTACGATCTCGTCCTCAAGCTCAATGCCGTTGTTGGTAAGAGCGTTATCAAGGGCGTTGGAAAGCTCCTCCTTATACTCCTCGTCGGTAGCGAAGCTCTCCTTCTTTATCGAAAGCACCTCGTTTACCGAGTCCTTAACGCTCTCGTAGGATACCTCGAGCTCTACGCCGTCAACCGTAATGGTGGTGGAGATGTTGGAGATAAGCACCTTTGTCATAGAGGTGATAAGCGAGCTGGTACGCTGATTGCCCTTAAGGATCGCGATAATGTTGCTGACAACATCGTCACCCTCCTGGCGTCTTGCATCAAGAATGCTGAGAATGTCGGTGTTGCCCGCCTTGATCTCGCCGATAATACCGCTGTCGGACAGGGCGTAGTAGATATTCTTGACTGTGTTAAGGTCTGCGTTCAGGGTGTCGCGGTCCACGCTTTCAAGGAAGACGGTAAGCTCCTCGATAAGATGAGCGTAGCTCTCGTCTATTTCAATAGGAATGACACCGCTACTCAAAAGTCCCGAGCAGCTCTGAATTGCACCTACAAGCAGCCTTGACATATAGGGTGACTCATACAGCGTGCTGATGATTTTGTCAACCGCCGCCTTGCCCTCGTCGTCAAGGGCAGAGAAGTCTGCACCTTTAAGGTCATCGCCCTCTACGATAACAAGGTTAACGACCGCCAGCACCTCGTCACGCATATTGGTCTTCTCGCCGTCGATATTAACGGTGGCGATCTTATCCGCCATAACGTCGGTACCCATCGAGCAGATGAGATCTATTGCAGGATTTTCGGTGAAGGGACGAAGGTATTCGTCATATGTATCGATAATAGCGTTGCTCTCGCCCTCCTCGGTAGAGGACACCGCCTGGTCGTAGGCCTGATCAACAAGCGTCAGCAGGCTGCATACGGGGAAGAGAACCATCGTGATCCAGATAATTGCCTCAACGACCGCGAGCAATGCTCCGTACAGACGCTGGGAATTGGTCTTTGCTCTCTTGAAGCCGAAGATCTTGATGATAATAGAGCGTATGATCTTGAAGACAAGATTGATGAGCAGGAATACAAGCGTAGCGATTATCGGTACCAGAATTATAGTAGCGGGCAGCAGTATCACGTACTCGATGATCTCGGTATTTATGCTCTGAAGGCCGCCCCTGATCATCTCGCCGACCTGAGGCAGGTACGCCTCTATTCGTGTTATCAGTCCCTCCAGCGAGGTCACGTTAAGCGAGCCGATAATATGGTCGCTCAGTATTACCGCCAGGAAGTAGGAAACAACCGCCGCAGCCAGCGTTGCGAGAGTGCGTATCAGCTGACGCCAGCCACCGCGTCTTACACCGCCAAGCATCTTGAAGATGATGAAGAGCAGGAAGAGTGCAAGGGCAGCAAGTGCCACCGTAGCCAGAATTCCGCCGTCCTCAACCATACGGTCAACGTATTCGAAGAATTTCATATTCGTATCCTTTCAAAAAATTACATACCTATACACTAAAATGATACTACAAAATTCAAAGATTGTCAATAGTTTTTTAATATTTATATATAAAAGCACCGCAGATGTAAGCCAAAGTTTACATCTGCGGTGCAAGTCATAACAGGAGGCTGTTATTTCTTTTTGAATATCCTCCTGACGAGGTAAACCACGCCGCCAATTACCAGGACGACTATAATAAGGGGCAGTAATACTATAAGGGCAATTACAATAAGCACGCCAGCCCATACCGGAATTCCGCCCGGCTTATCCGGCTTCTCCTCCGAGCATATCTTGAAGGTAAGATCCTTTACGCCTCCCTCGATTTTAGTGATTCCATCAAGTGAAAGCTTGTATCTGTCCTTCTCCATCGGCAGACCGTCAAGATGCAGCTCATAGCCGCCCTCGGTCTTCTCGAAGCCGTCAATATTCGAGTCTGTCAGATAATAGGGTGTGTTGATGTAGATATCAAGATTACCGAATTCCGCCCAGGTAGATGCGGGCGAGATAAGATATGTGTAGGTGAATACGGGTGGCTTGTATCTGATGCTTGTTTTTGGGTACATCGGTGCGGTGACGCTGTTTACTATACGCTCGCCCGCATCAAGAGTGATCTCGTAGTAGTACCAGGACATAAAGTAGTCGTGATAATCCTTGTCAAATCTTGCGAAATGCAGATACGGCATCTCGGTATCCGACATTTCAAGACGGTGAACCGTGGCGTTATACCAGTCCATTTCAGATATACCGCCCGCCTCGTCGTAATACTCAAAGATAAAGCTGGTAAAGTCTATCTGCTCTGTCTTGCTCATTGACGTTTTGCCGGCTACCTCTTCACCACCGTGCTTCTCTCCGTCAAAGCTCCAGGAACGGGTGTAAAATTTAAAATCGGGCACTCCCTTCGCCTCGCCGAGCACGTATATGTCAATTATCTTAAAATCGCTATTTATTATTCCTGTCACCCTGACGTCTCCGTTATCCTGCTTCTGATAGCCTGATGCGGAGGGGATATAAAAGTAGCTGCTCGGGTAGTCCTCGGCGGCAATATCCACAGTCCAGGTATACGCAGTAATATCATTGTCTGTGTAAAGATATACCGTGTATTTCGTTACAGGTGTGTCATTGTTGAATGTTTCATTCTCGGCATAGCCGTTAAGCAAGCGGGGCAGGTCTGTATCAACGTCAAAGCCGTAATTTCCGAAATATGCGTTGGTATACAGCGTGTGGCGTATCTCGGCATCTATCTTCTCGCCGTTTACTGTAATATTATGTACGTTGCTCTCGCTGTCCTGATATATATTGCCGAGCACTCCGTAGGGGAAGGCCAGCTTTGCCGTAACCGTCATATCCGACGGATTGTAGAAGGTATATTCTGCCGTCACCGTGCTTTTTGTGGTGTATTCTATATTATGGCTGTCGGCGTTTGGCAGCTCGGGGATGTTGAAGGTAAGCTTCTCTCCTTCAACCACGATGGGACAGTCCTTGTCGGCAGGCACTACGCCGTTTGCATCCTTGCCGCCCCATTCTGTCAAAGCAGAATTCGCAGATGCAGGCACGATCATCAGGGGTAGCATAGCTGTAAGTATAGCTATTGCAATAATAGCCTTGGTTTGCTTTTTCATTATTTATCTCCTTTCAGCCATTGAATTATAGATTTCACTCCGTCAATTATCAGACTGATCACGGCAATAACGAGCACTATCGGAATAAAGATAATCAACAGTATCCATATTATTGCAGGAACCTTGGGCTTTACCGCCTCGGGGCTTTCCGATTCGCAAAGCCTGAAGCTTATCGGCTGATACGGTTCTGTCGGTGACTTATCTCTCTCAACCGAGATTTTGTAGCCGCCGTCAAGCCTTTCGGTATCGGCATTTGCGTCTATCATATAATATGAGGTGTTGACTATGATCTCGGTCACTCCTGTGGAGAGGACTCCCTCTGCCGCCAGAAGGTGATCGTAGGTGAAGATGCCGGGCTCGTAATTTTGGTCTATCGCAGGATATATGGGACAGCTGAGAGTGTTGACCGCACGCTCGCCTGCTCCGACCGTGAACCCGTAGAAGAGTATCCTTACACCGTAGGTCTCGTAGTCGGTGTTCATTCCGTCAAGGCGGGTGAATGCTACGCCTCTCGACATTATTTGCGTAAGCTCGGCTGCCACCATATTGAACCAGTCGAGACGGCTGATACCGAGACTCTCGTCGTATTCGCCCGATGCGAAGTCAAGAAGGGTGGTCTCCTCGGTGCTGATAAGCTCCATTTTGCCGCCGATCTCTTTTCCGTCAGAAACGCTCGCGTCCTTATAGAATTTCCATTTGGGCATATCAGAGAGCTCCTCGCCGAAGACGTAGAGGGTAATAACCTCTTCCTCGCCCGAGACGTGAAGGTTGATTCGTTTGCTGCCGCCGGGCTGATCCCATCCGTGTCCGTAAAGTCCGAGATAAATGCAGCTTCCCGAAAGCTCCTCTTCCTTTATGTCAAAGGCCGCGTATGCGTAGTTATTCTCGATCTCCGTAGGCTTGAAGGTATATTTCGTCACCCTCATATCGGGGCTGACTACTCCGTCGTCAAGATACTCGTCCAAGATATATTTTACGTTCTCGGCGGGATCATACTCGTATTCGGGATCATAGCCGTGTCGCAGGGTGGCCACTAACGCCTCACCGTTTACCGTTACGGTATATTTGCCCGCGTCAAATTCGTCAGGCCTTGCATAACTGTATTGGGGGTCTCTACCAATGGGAAATGCCATACGCATCGCGATATCGCCGTCGGTAGGGTTGTAGAAGCTGTATTCTATATTCACGCGACTGCTGTAGTCGTCTGTTTTTGTGTCGTCATCGTAGGTGGGCAGATCTACGATGTCAAAACCTACCGCCTGCTTCTCCAGTATGATATTCTCCCCCTCAAGCAAAACTCCGTCCGAGGTAGGCGAGCCGGGCCAGTAGTAGTTTGGGATGGTTAACGCCGATGTCGGCACAATGAGGAAGGGCATCATAAGAATAAGCGTGATAAGGGCAACAGCGGCCTTCGTTTTATTATTCATAATGTCCTCTCCTTTTTGTGTAATTTAGGTGTTTTTTAAACCAGTCTCATCTTGGACTTAACCGTCTGGCCGTCAACCAGCATATAGCTGTGTGAGGAGTTGTCAAGTCCTGCGGCATAGGTGTGTCCGTCAATAGTTGCCGTCAGCATATGGGGCATCTCAGCGATGGCGGTATACTCGTCGTAAACGTTGCCGTCTATAACAAGCTCGTTAGTCCTCTTGATGCGGCGGTATACGATATTGTGGCCGTAGATCTGTCCGTCGAGCAGTATTCTTGCCTTCACCTCGGTGTCGGCTACTCTGATGGGGGTAGAGCCGGGAAGTGCTCTTGCACCCTCGCCACTACCTTCGCCGTCCTCGGCGGGAATCTCGCTGAACTCTGCCTCGATCACGTCATCCTGGGGCAGACTCTTAAGCTTGTAGTGTGCCTTGATTCCCATAGCGAGAATTACGATAACCCATACGTGGAAGATAACGTTTACGATCATATCGGCCGCAAGACCGTAGGCCAAGAACATTACCAGCGTGTCGATAGAGAACAGCACAAGAGAAACGATAAGCCACTTGACGTTATTCTTCTTCGAGAAGAACCAGCACAGCATATACAGTGCCAGAATAAGAAATGCAATAACCATCATAACCACGAAGAAGGACGTGTCGAGGAAGAACATTCCCTCAAGTCCCTCGTAGTACTCCTCGGGATATCTTCCGCACAGGAACATACCGAGATCGCCGATAAGATAGGGTACCGATGCTGAGAAGAGGAAGTAGGTGCCGCTGTTGGTTGCTAACAGCAGAAGGTTCAGAGCTGTGAATACAACCACCAGAAGAAGATTGGATCTTGCTGCCGAATACTTGCTCGCAAGTGCCTGACGTTCCATTCTCGGATCATTTGATAAATTTCCAAAAAGCTTTGACATAATAATTCTCCTTTATGTAACTTATTTTTTATATTTATTATTAATCAATCTCGGGTAGTGTGACCTTGGTAGTACCAAAATCCTCTATATCGATATATACGTAATATACTCGCGTATAATAATGGTAGTCAAAGACGTACCCCGTAATGTGACATTTTCCGCCGGAGATCCGCATTTTAACATCCTGAATGCCCGTATCGGGGCCTATGTATTTCAACGGAACCCAGGGGAAGAAGGATCTTTTGTAATTCTCCTTTTTTAACAGCTCGCCGAGGCCTCCGACGTCCGCGTCCTCATCGCCTGTGTATGAGTAGTCAAGCTGCTTTGTCCACCTGCCGTTAAGCTGCTGATAGACGTATCTTTTGTCACCCACCATCTCGTAATACTTGCCGTCGGAATAGGTAACGTTGCCGTCCACCTTTACAATATCGGGCGGTGAGCTGCCGACCTTTACGCTTATGGTGTAGTTATCAAGAACCGCCATTTTGATCAGCAGTCTGTCGATGGGATGAACCAGCAGGTTGTATAGCAAAATTATCAGCACCAGGCCTAATGCCGCACCCTTTACCGACGTCATAATATCTGCGTACCTGTCGTATACCTTTTTCGGCTCCTCGGGTGGCTCGCTCGGACGCTCCTCGGGCTTGTTTCCACGTAATATGTTCAACGCATCGGATACTTCCATAGTCCTCTCCTTAATTATATACATCTATCCAAATTTATTATATCATACCCTTTCTTTTCTTGTCAATAATGTGCATACAATAAAAATATTAATTTTTCTTAAACAAATGTAAACAAAAGCAGGACGGCCGAGGCCATCGCATAAAAAGCGACTTTGAGCTGTCTACAATAATATTATACTCAATCTTTGAGTAAATGTCAATACTCAATTTTTGAGTATGATACACTTTGAATATATTATTGTAAGGGGGCTTTGTATGAATTACAGAATACGAATGCGTAATCTTCGCGAGGACAGAGATCTGACACAGCGTGAGGTCGGCGAGGTCATTAATAAATCGCAGCAGGGCTACAGTCATATTGAGGACGGCAGGGCAGAGCTGAAGATCGACGATTTAATAAAGCTGTGTAAGTTCTACGGCGTAAGTGCGGATTATTTTATAGGTATGACAGATAACGACGCTGATAAATGATCTGCGGTGTTGCCGCATATCCGAAAGTCTGATATGCTATAAGAATCATTTTGAAAAACGAAAAAAACCGACCGTAAGGGTCGGTTTTTTTGATGCCGTGACAATCTCTGTCGCGGGGAAGTATTAATAATGTATCCTCTTTAGCTTGCCTGCCTCATAGGAGTATGAATTGCCATAGTAGTCGATATACATATTGCCGACCTTCTTGGGCTTGCCCGCCTCGTAGGAGTATGAGTTGCCGTAGTATTCTACGTACGTGTTGCCAACCTTCTTCGGCTTGCCCGCCTCGTAGGAGTATGAGGTGCCGAAGTATTCTATGTATGTGTTGCCGATTCTCTTCGGCTTGCCCGCCTCGTAGGAGTAGGAGGTGCCGAAGTATTCTATGTACGTGTTGCCGATTCTCTTCGGCTTGCCTGCCTCGTAGGAGTAGGAGGTGCCGAAGTATTCTATGTATGTGTTGCCAATTCTCTTCGGCTTGCCCGCCTCGTAGGAGTATGAATTGCCATTGTACTCTATATACGTGTTACCGACTCTCTTGGGCTTGCCTGCTTCATAGGAATAGCTGTTTCCGTAATAGTCAATAGAGACGTTGCCGATTCTTTTCGGCTTTCCCGCCTCATAGGAATAGCTGTTGCCGTAGTAATCAATAGACGTACTGCCTATAGCCTTGATTTTTCCAGCCTCATAGGAATAGCTGTTTCCGTAATAATTAAAATCGGTGTAGCCTATTCTTTTTACCTTGCCTGCCTCGTAGGAGTAGCTGTTACCATAGTATGAAATATCTCCCTCGGCCTCCATCATCAGCGTTCCGTTAGACAGGTAGGTTATAGGGCCGTAATCCAACCGTATAGGAACAACCACCTCTATCGCCTGACTGCCGAGATAGGATACCATCACCGCCTCGTCTATCTGATAGCAAACCCCCAGAATATATCCCGTAAAATCAATATTTATTAACATATCGGTCTCCTTTTTTGTTTTATTATATCACTTTTGTCTTATTATACTACGAAAGCTCCGCGGTGTCAATATTTCAGCAAAATATACAGGTATACCATTGCGAGAGGGCGGACATACGCTCTCCGTCTGACAAGCGAGCTTGTCGATCTCCGAGCGGGGTATGTGCACCGGCATTCCGTTACGCCGCTGGCGTACGGAACCGAGTTCAAACCCAAAGCCTACTCCTCCAAAGGAAAGAAAAAATGGGATCCCGAATGGAATCCCATT
>JAZQDF010000345.1:0-7123 GCA_045546635.1 Eubacteriales bacterium | reverse complement strand
GTCTGAAATAATTTAGTTAACCTACTATTAGTTAGCAGACTTGTAAACTACCTCGATAGCCATAACGCGAACCTGCTTGCCGTCAGAACCGGTCTTAACAGAATTAAGAACTACGGAGGAGCCGGAAACTGCTACGGTATCGTTGGAGATATCTGCGTCGGAACCGTCTACGCAAAGGAATGCATAGGTACCGGTAGCGGTAGTAACCTTAACAGAAACAAGCTCATAGCCCTCAGCTACGGAGATGGTAAGTGTACCTGCGGGAGAGTCGGTAGCATAAATACGGATGTGGTCACCGTTATATGCCTTACCGGAGTTACTTCCGCCGTCAACCTTAACGGTTACGTTGTCGTCAAGGGTGAAGGACTGCTTGGTAGTGCTGTTTGTCCAGCCAAGCTCGGTGATAAGGTCTGCTACGTTCTTGCTTGCAGTAGTAGTGCCGGTAACCTCGGCTGCACCGCAAGCACCGCATACGCCGTTCTCATACTTGTGGCCAAGAGCCTCGCCGTTTTCCTTACCGCAAACGGTGCACTTAGCTGCGTTGAGACAGTCAGCTGCAGTGAAATCAGAGCAGGTGTGAGCTACGTCGATAACGGTAGTGCCGCCCTGTGCGATCTGAATAACAGAGTTGTAAAGAGTTGCTGTACCGGTAACGGTAACCTGGTCGCCGATGTTAGCGTTGGTGCCGGTTCTGAAAACGAGAAGTCTGTTGCCCTCTGCATCAGCGATGTAGAAGGAAACGTTGTTGTACTGGGGATTCCAAGCCTGGTAGATCTCAACAACAGTACCCTTAACGATTACCTGAGTGCCCTCTGCTGCTGCAAGAACCTGAGGAATGGTGTAGATGCCGTCCTCGGGAACTACGGGAGTATCGGGATTGGGATTAACGGGTTCCTCGGGATCAGGATCAACGGGAGTGTTGCCGCTCTCGCCGTTACCTGCTGCATAGAGGTGAGCAATGTAGGAGGTATCACTCTCAATGTAGGAGATAGCGGAGCAGGAGATGGACTTATAAGTACCGGAGGAACCGAGATAGAACTGCTCGCCGGTTACAGAGGTGTAGATAAGAGTGTTGTGTGTAGTGTCGAAGGTGAAGTACTCGGTGGGAGTTGCAGTGTCAAGCTTAAGAGTACCCTTGGTGGTGTCACCGTCGCGGGGGAATGCTATGATGTAGGTCTTAGCCTCACCGTTGTAGAAGAAGAGTCTGTAAGCGTTCTCAACGCCCTCAACTGCCTCAAGGTAAACGTCAACTGCATCAGCGGTATTCTCGGTGTATGCAAGATACCAAGCGTAGTTGTTGTAGTTCTGGCCGTTGAAGTATACGCTAACGCTGCCGAAACCGCCGTGAACAAGACCGAACTTGTAAGCTACGCCAACCTCAGGAGAGGTAACAACCTCAAGTGTGGAGGGAGTCTCGGGGTTAGTGCCGGTGTTGCCGGAGGAGTTGATAACTGCGGTGCAGCCCTGAGCGAGCTGGTTGGTGCCGTTGTAAACTGCAACAACGCCGGTAACGGTGATGTTGTCACCGATCTCAACCTTAGTCTTAAGTCTGAAGCAAAGAAGCTTGTT
Organism: Eubacteriales bacterium; assembly: GCA_045546635.1. Lineage (GTDB taxonomy): Bacteria > Bacillota > Clostridia > Oscillospirales > CAG-272 > UBA1740. The sequence continues at coordinate 5,554 of JAZQDF010000345.1, read as the reverse complement.
GCCTGCATCGTCTACGATGTAAACAGAGCAGTTGCCATAGGAATCATCCCAAGCGTAGTAGAAGCTCTCAACGGTACCGGTAACCTTAACCTCGGTACCCTCTGCTGCTGCAAGAACCTCGGGAATAGTCATCTCGGTGGAGTCGCCGCCCTCACCGGGAAGAGTGATGCTGTCAAGAGTACAGCTCATAAACTCGTAGGTGCCGCCGTAGTTCTTCATCTGAAGAGCGGTAACGGAGATGGTTGCACCAACAACGAATCTGTCGTCAGCAAGTCTGTAGCAGTATACAGGCATATCCTCATAACCCTCAACAACGATGGTGGGGTTATTGTAGTTGTCAAGTGCGGTGATAACACCGGTAAGCTTGAACTCGCCTGCAGCGGACTCGCCGTCTGCAAGAGCGTAGAGCTTGTCAAGGATATCCTTTGCCTCGCTGGGAGCCTCAGGAAGCTCGTCGGGCTCGTAGGTGTTAGCAACGTCTGCAGTGATGAACTGCATTACGAACTGGCTGTCGCCAACCTTCTCGGGAGTGAAGTATGTACCCTCGGATACGGAGATGGTGGTGTAAGTGTTGTAGGTACCGATACCCCAAACCATATCAAGAACGGTTGCGGTCCAGGTGCCACCCATCTTCTCGCTGTAAGAAAGAACGGAAGCGTTCTCGGTGGAGAAGCCGATGTACTTGGAGTACTTAACAGTGCCTGTTGCTTCATCAACAGTCTTCTCAACGTTTACGTAGATGTAATTCTTAACGCCGTCAACCTCGGTGTATACCTTGTAGCCGCCGTCAACAGGCTCTACGAAGAAGTCTGCGGAAGCCTTAGGATCAAGAGTAGTGTTGATGAACTTGTTCTTGTTATCCTGAGTGGTGTTAAGTGCGTAATATCTCTGGTTGAAGCTACCCTGAAGGAGGAAGAGCTTGTAAGCTACGCCTGCAACGGGGGTAGTGGTGATACCGGAGTTGTTGATTACGGGAACGGTGAAGGTGTAAGACTTGGTAGCGGTATTACCCTCAGCGTCGGTTACGGTAGCAGTAAGAACGTAAGTGAACTCTGCACCGTTTTCATCGGGAAGATCTACGGTGTAGTAACCGGTCTTGGTGCTGGGTCTTACGGTAACTGCATCGTTGTCAGATTCCCAGGTAACAGGGAAGGATACGCCGTTAACGATTACCTTACCAACTACGTCGAAGTCTGCTCTGGTGATCTCGTTCTTATCCTTGTAGATGTTGTGAAGGAAGCTGACTGCCTCTTCAAGAGTGGGGCCTTCGGGCTGATCGTTACCAAAAATGCCGTCGATGAAGCCGCCAACGGTTCCGCTTACGGAATCCCAAACGCCGCCGATCTGCTCACAGCTTGTGAGTACGCCGAGGCTGAGCACGGCGATCAGAATAAAACAAAGAATCTTTTTCATTTTTTTCTCCTTATATAAAATTTTTTGGAATCAAATTAATGGTGAATAAGGTGAATTAGTGAATAGTGATATCATCCAAGGAATAAACCTTGATCTGATAGGTTCCGTTTCCTGTATCGTTAAGATCGAAATACTCAATAAGGCCCTTAACGTCAATGGTCTTACCGCGGAAATCCTGCTCGGTAACGATAATGCCGTTAGCATCCTTGAGTACCTCGGTTCTGACGTCTATCTCCTTGCCGTCAACACGGCAGGTAATGGTCATAGCACCTGCACTGTCGCCGTTCTTGGTGGTGTAAACGTCAATAACCTCAAGATTCTTCATAGAAACAGAGGTAGAAACTGCAAGCTGAGTGAATTTATAGGTCTTTTCCTGGCCGTCGTCAACGTTGATAGTAACGTTGCTGTAGAACTTGTCTGCCGTGATCTCGGTGAAGGGAACGTTTTCACCCTCGCTGAGCTTAGCAGTGTTTGCGGGATCCTTGGGCTTCATAGGGTTGTAGTTAATACCCGAAATCTGCCAGGTGCCGTGGAAATTGGTGATCTTACCAACAACACGAACCTTGTTGCCCTGTGCAAATACCGAGTGGAGAGTGGAGTTGTAGCCGTAGAATACCTGCATACCGTAGTTCATATCGGTTTCAGGATCGTATGCCTCGATGTAAACGGTGTAATTGCTGTTATAAACTACTACGCCCTCAACCGAAACGGCCTTGGAGTCGTAGTCAGCCGCGTTAAGACGAAGCTCCTTAAGAGTAACGCTTACCGCACCGTCGTAGCAGAACTCGGGGTCCTTGGCATCGGAGAATACGTAAAGCTTCTCAATCATTGCCTGGTTGATAGCTGCAACAGCGATGTCACCGTAACGGGTTTCGCTGGTCTTTGAGCCAACTGCAAGGCCCTCCTGAAGAAGCTCGATGTTGAGGTTGCGGTACTCCGCACCCTCCTCGGGCTGATACCATACCCATACAAGATATCTGCCGTTGCCGTCATAGTTCCATCTATCGTTATCGCTCTCGATATAGATGGAGGTTGCGGTGGCAAGCTTTTCCTGTGTGAATTTGGAAGCCTTCTTTCCCCATTCCTCGATCTTACCGGTGGACTCGGGAGTATTTACCGCAAGGTATCTCGCCTTGATATATCCGTTGGAGTCGAAGGTGCGGGGAACGTTGAAATGCGTTGTGTCTCCGTCAATGTGCATCTTAACAGTAACCTCAAGCTTTGCGGTGGTGGAATTAGGATCAAACTTGACCTGCTCCAGATAATCAACGTGGGTATGCTGATTATTGTCACCGTCACCCTGTCCCTGATCGGGGTTGATAATACCGCCTATCAGGTCACAGGATGCAAGGCTACCTATTATTATACACAGAAGGAGAAGTAAAGAAATTAAACGTGAAAATCTTGTTTTCATAGCTTCACTTTCTGTTTTTGTAGATGTTGATTTGTTTTACGTCAGATTATTCTGCCTCGTATTCACACTGGTTAACAGCCTCCTCGAATGCTGCCTTGATCAAAGCATCAAGAGTTTCGGGGGTTGCTTGGAGAGTGAAGCACTTCTGGATAAGAAGACCAACCTGCTCACGTGCAACGGAGGAGCCGTTGAATGCGGGAGATGCATAGTATGCGTTCTCCTGCTCAAGAGCAACCTTAACAGCGTAAGCCTGGATGTGCTCGGTATCAGCCTTTGCAAGGAAGTCAGCGTATATCTCGTTCTCTGCAACAGACTTGATAACGGGAGCGTAACCGTTGCTCATAGAAACACGAGCCTGGAAGTTTACGTCGGTAGCAAGATACTTAGCGAAGAGCCAGGTAGCAAGAACCTCCTGGGGATTGTCCTTCTTAAAGATGGTGATGGAGGGACCCTGGGAGATAACCTTGGGGTTGGAGGGATCAACCTGAGGAATGGGAGCGATACCTACGGTGAACTCAAACTTACCGTTAACGTTGTTGGGCTGCTGGTAGGTTGCACCACCGGTAGAACCGATACACATATAGCAACGGGTAGAAACAGAATCGCCGCTGCTGGACTCACCGGTGAAGAGTGCGGAGGTGTAACCGCCGGAAATAGCCTCGGTGGTAACCCACTTCTTCTCATACCACTCTCTGAACATCTTTACGAAGCCTCTGTTGGTGTCGTTATCGAAGAGGAAGTGATCGCCGGTAGCGGAGGTGTAAGGAGAGCCGTACTGCTCGCACATAGTGATGAACCAGTTGGACTCGGAGTCGTAGCCGAGAGGAATGCAGGTCTCGCCGAAATGATTCTTAAGCTTCTCGCAAGCTACTGCCATCTCTTCCCAGGTCTTGGGGGGAGCAGCATTACCGTCTGCGTCAACAACGCCTGCTGCAACAAGAGCCTCTACGTTGTAGTAAAGAACCTCGGTAGACTTGGAGAGAGGAAGGGAATACATCTTGTTGTCGCCAAATACAGCACCTTCCTTGTAGTAACCCTCGATGAAGTCGTCAAGCTGTGCCTGGGTAAAGCCGATCTGCTCGGTAGTACCGTCTGCACGGGTAATGATAAGGTCGCTCTCAATAAGAACGTCAAGAGTCTGAACCGCACCTGCCTTGTTGTAAAGGGCAATGTGGTCGGGATAGCAGTATGCAAGGTGGGGCTGACCACCTACTGCGATCTCGGTCTTGATCTGGTTACGAACACCGTCGTAATCGCCAAGGCTCTCGTGCTCGATAGTGATGTTGGGGTAGAGGAGGTTGAACTCAGCGATAGTGTCGTTGAGGATCTCCTGAAGAGCCGCACCCATCGAGTGATAGAACTTGATAGTTACAGGGGTGTTGGTGTCAAAGCCGCCCTCGGGCATAACGAAGTCTGCAGCCTGCTTGTCATTGTTACCGAAGGGGATTTTGCAGCTCGTAAGAGTACCAATCATTCCGGTAAGGAGGACAGCCACGAGGAGAAGTGATGCGATGATTCTTTTCATTGTGTTTCTTCCTTTTCTTTTTTATTTTATTAATAGTATGCCACGCGGCATACAGATTAACCCTTAATACCGCTTCTCGATACGCCCTTCATAATGTACTTACGAAGGAATACGAATACTAAGAAGAGAGGGAGAGATACGAGGGCAACAGCTGCCATCTGTACGGGAATATCGGTGTTACCCGACGCGTCGGTAAACGCAGAACGAAGACCGTTTGTAATAAGTCTGTGTGCTGAATCGTTTGCAACGAGTCTGGGCCACATATACGAGTTCCACGCACCCATCATCTTAAGAATAGTGATAGAGATAAGGTTGGGAAGGGAAAGAGGAATCATTACCTTCCAGAGATACTTAAGGTCGGTAGTTCCGTCAACCTTCGCAGCGAGGTAAAGCTCGTTGGGGATCTGAAGGAAGTTCTGACGGAGCAGGTAAATGTAGAATACACTTACCAGGAAGGGAACGATAAGTACGGTGTAAGTATTGATCCAACCAAACTGATATACGGTCTGGTAGTTAGTGATCGTGAAGAGCTCGCCGGGGATCATCATCGTTGCAAGAAGGAAGCCGAAGAGTGCGTTTCTGCCCTTGAACTCAAGACGTGCGAATGCAAACGCCGAGAGAACCGTGATAACCAACGAGAGGATCGTGGAAACAATACCTACGTAAAGGGTATTCATAAAGAGCTGACCGAGGAGAAGATCCTTGTTGGTGAATACTTCAACGTAGTTTTTCCAGTCGATATACTGGGGGAACAGGGTGGGAATAGCAAGTCTGTACTCACTAACCGTTTTAAGAGAGGAGATAATCATCCAGTAGAAGGGGAAGATGATTATAAGTGCCATTAAGAAGAGAAAGGCGTAGGTGAGTCCCTTAACGACAGCACGAATAACCTTCTGCTGTGCCGTAACCTTCTGCATATCCTTTTGCTTCATAACCTTGATTTCAGACATTTCGGCACCTCCTTAATAATGTGTCTTCTTGTTGCTGACGTAGAGGTTAATCATAGTAACAACAAAGATAATAGCGAAGAGAATGAGAGCCGCCGCAGATGCACGTCCTTCGTGCTCGCTAATGGATCTGTAAATGAAGCCTACCATTGTGTCAAGAGAGTAGGGCTTACCAACAGGAAGTCGGATCGTAGCCATGTCGTTCTGTGAGCCAAGGAGTTGGGTCTAGTCATTGTCTTCCTAAGCCCGCTTGGC
>JAZQDF010000344.1:0-3468 GCA_045546635.1 Eubacteriales bacterium | reverse complement strand
CTTTGGCCGCTCGGGAATTCCCCCATAGAGTATGGAGCTGGTGAACGGAGTCGAACCATCAACCTGCTGATTACAAATCAGCTGCTCTGCCATTGAGCCACACCAGCATCTGTCACGGTCTATATTATAGCAGAATGAAATCGGTTTGTCAACCCCTTTTTAAAATTTTTTAAATAATTTTATTTGCCAATTCTGTTCGGTCTGTTTGTTGACAAACTCTCCTAAAAATGATATAATATTTTAAACTAAAAAGTCAAAAAGTGCCGCTTTTTGAAAGGTGATGATTATGACCAAAGTATTAGAAAGCAACTATCTTGATCTTCTTGCCGCCATTAAGGACTTTATTGCCAAAAAAATGACGCTTATTGATATGGAGGCGTCGCTTAAGGACTCGGGGATAAGGCAGACCGAGCGAGAGGTTAACCTTAAGCTATTCAGAATATGTGACGCCGGAGAATTCATTTCAACGATGGACTCGGAGTCCAGAAGCAGCCTAATTAACCTGAACGGAGTCCTTGCCGATCTGCTTGAAAAGCTTTATCAGCTGATTATCGATGAAAGAACGGTGAAGGGAAAGGGGACGAAGGACGAGAAGAAGATGATTCTCTATACTCTAATGTCGGAGTACAGAAAGCTTCTTGCTCTTGCAGACGCTCTTACAGAGTCGATTAATCTTAGGTGCGAGGTGGCGGGCGAATATATACTTGACAACAGATTAGAGATGGTTTTTCTTGCGTTGAAGCGGGATTTCGGCTTTAAGAGCCTTGTTAAGAAGGAATATAAGCTTTGCGGCTTTACCCTTAATATCGGCTTTATTTTCACGTCACTTCTTGCGATAGGTCTGCTTGCATTTATAACGGCTCACACGATAGAGCTGGTTTCCCGTCTTCTTGAAATGGGAGGAGTAGCCAAGAGCATATATATCGACAGTCGGCTATTCTCATTTCTTCGCGTTATGCTTGGTATAGGATTTTTAGGCGTTGTAATTAACGGTATCTTAACAAGAATATACGTTGCTTATTTAAAGCGTCGGGCAGAGGAGGGCAACGTCTCTGCAAGATACGTTGCCGCGTTTTATTACCTAGCCCCCTTCTCGCTTACCGTATTTACCAAGCCAAAGTTGTTTATTTATGAAATAATGCAGTGTGCCGAGGAGGGCTATCCTCCCGCATTGTACGAGCTTGGAAAAATATACGAAACAGGAAGGTATTCGGCGGTAAAGCCGAATATGGAGCTTGCTATGAAATATTATTCCCGTGCCGCGGTGTATTATGATAAGGCACGCGTAAGATATAACGAGCTTTCACGTAAGCTTTGATCGGAGGCAAAATATGAGTTATTATATTTGTTATATCACAAAGGACCGCCTTATGGCATCCCAGCTGAATCAGGCCCTGGTTGATCTTGGCGAGCAAACGCTGTTCGTCGACAGGGGGCAGGGAGAGATTATTTCCGACCCAACCGAGCGGATTATGAACGCTATAAAGGAGGCGGATAATTTCATTATACTGTATTCCAGGGATATGAGCTCGTCTATGCTTTCGCATATTGAAATAACCTACGCCAAGAACAAGAAAAAGAATATTATCCTGATTAATGCCGACGGCTCCAAGGTGGATGATGCTATTGTTTTTGAAATAGGTAAGGTAAATATGTTAAGCAAGGTCACAAATATGACCTATGCTGCAAAGCATATTATTAAAGGGGTAAAGTAGTATGAATTATGCTAACGAAGATATATTCATAAGCTATAGTAGTAAGGACGTTGCTATAGCCAAGCAAATCAAGTCTATTCTTGAAGCTCCGCCGAGAAGTGTTTCCTGCTGGATGGCAAGTGACGCTACCATAACAAGCGGAGATGACTTCAGGGTGAGAATAGTGGAGGCCATAAGACGAAGCAAGGTTTTCCTTATCATCCTGTCCGAGTCCTCTATGGCGTCTGATTGGTGCTCGCAGGAGCTGTCCTTTGCAATTCTGGAGAATAAGAAGATATACTCTATCAAGATTGATGATTCCTCTATCTCTGAATTCTTCTCATTCAGATTGAGCTGCACCCAGATTGCCGACGGTACGGTAAATCTTGACGCCGTCGTAGAGAGCCTTGCCATCAATGTAAAGAACGGACGCGATGCCGTCATTGAGGCCGAGGAAAAGAAAATATCAGAGGATAAGGTATACGGCAGCCGTGGATATATAATATGGCATTGGTGCTACAGGGTGCTCTCCTGGATTATGCTGGCATCCTTAATCGGAATTATCGTTATAGCTAATACAATGTTTTCCGGCTTCTGGGATATGATTGTGTCGTCAGCCGAGGCTCCGGGTGCGGCGACAATTATTGCCCTGTTTTATCTAATGGGAGCTCTGTTCATACCCTGGATAATTACAGGCATCGTCTCGGTTATCCTGATGGATAGACTGCTCTCCGCCGCACGAAGGAACTCTTCATCGGCGAAATATTCTCTTTATCTGATTTACACCGGGCATAACCTGCCACTTTCAAGGCTGCTTTCCGCTAAAAAGGCGTCAGAGCTTCTTCAGGATAGTGCTCGACTTAACTATCCTCCCGCGGTAAAGGAGCTTGAGAGAGTAAGGCTGCAAAGAAAAAATAAATAAAAAAGAACGGCACCTTGATGCCGTTCTTTTTTTACCTCGGGCAAAATTACTTTGCCTCAGCCTCGGTCTTAGAGATGATCTCCTCACCCTTGTAGAAGCCACAAGCCTTGCAAACACGGTATGCAAGAATAGGCTCGCCACAGTTGGGGCACTTTACAATGTTGGTGGGGGTTTCAAGCTTCCATACGCTGGAGCGTCTCTTCATCTTTCTCGAGTGAGATGTTTTTCTCTTCGGTACTGCCATTTCGTTTTACCTCCTGTTTTGAGCATGCTATGAGCGTTATGCTCCTCGCATTCTCTGTATATTATTTTTTATTTTTCTTCCTTTTTCATCTGCTCAAGAAGCTTACGCAGGGGCTCCATCCTGGGATCAAAGTCCCGATGATCGCAATCGCAATCGCCCTCGTTAAGATTCTTTCCGCACTTGGGACACAGTCCCTTGCAGTCCTCACGGCATAAAAATCGCATGGGGAACTCCATTTCAAGCTGCTCACGCAGCTGCTCGTCCATATCAAGGAATCCGTCCTCGATAATAGCGAACTCGTCAAGCTTGCTTTCGTCAAGATCACCGAGCAGGTTTCTTGGTGCAACGGTTTTCTCAAGGTCAAGGGTAAACTCGCCGCAAACGGGTGCGAGACAACGGGCACACTGTGCCTCGTACTCGACTGACGTGGTAAGGGTCATCCGCATATAGCCGGCTGTGTTGGTAATTTTACCGCTAACCTTCATGGGAGAAGGAAAACCGACACCCGAAAGATAGCTTCCGGTGTCCTCGGAGTCTACGTCAAGGGGTAGCTCGTAGTCGAACTCGAGCAGACGGTCCAAGTCGGAGGCCAAGCGGTCTTAGGAAGA
>JAZQDF010000343.1:0-5957 GCA_045546635.1 Eubacteriales bacterium | reverse complement strand
GAGGCCAAGCGGTCTTAGGAAGACAATGACTAGACCCAACTTCTTGGCTCACAGAACGACATGGCTACGATCCGACTTCATACGGCACTTGATGTCAAGGAACTTTTCAGCTCCGAGATCCGCACCGAAGCCCGCCTCGGTAATAGCGTAATCGGCCGTTTTCATCGCCGTTCTCGTAGCGATCACCGAATTGCAGCCGTGAGCAATATTTGCGAAAGGTCCACCGTGCACGAACGCGGGAGTTCCCTCAAGTGTCTGTACCAGATTAGGCTTCAGAGCATCCTTCAGCAGAGCGGTCATAGCCCCCTGTGCCTTAAGGTCACCTGCGGTGACCGGCTTGCCGTCAAAGGTGTAGCCCACAATAATACGGGAAAGGCGAGCCTTAAGATCAGAGATCGAGGACGAGAGGCAAAGCACCGCCATAATCTCGGAGGCAACGGTAATATCGTAGCCGTCGTCACGGGGTACGCCACCCGTTCTGCCACCAAGTCCGTCACGGACAACGCGAAGCTGACGGTCGTTCATATCAACGCATCTCTTCCAGGTGATACGCTCGGGATCAATATTCAGGCTGTTGCCCTGATAAATATGGTTATCCAGCATAGCGGCAAGAAGGTTGTTCGCCGCACCGATGGCGTGAAAATCACCCGTAAAGTGAAGGTTGATGTCCTCCATAGGAATGACCTGTGCCCAACCGCCGCCTGCGGCACCGCCCTTAACGCCGAATACGGGGCCAAGCGATGGCTCACGAAGGGCGACGGCGACCGATTTACCGATACGGCGAAGTCCGTCGGCAAGGCCGATAGTGGTGGTGGTCTTTCCCTCCCCTGCGGGAGTGGGGTTTATGGCGGTAACAAGAACAAGCTTGCCGTCGGGCTTTGCTTTAAGGTCGGAAAGCAAGGAAAGATCAAGCTTTGCCTTTTTTGTACCATAAAGCTCTATATATTTTTCATCAATGCCTGCATCCCTTGCAACGTCGATAATATGCTTCGGCGTCACGGACTGGGCAATCTCAATATCTGTCATCACGGGCGATACCTCCCCTATTTTAATTAACGGATAAATTATACTATATATTTTACGCTATGTCAATAAGATAATCCGAAATTTGAAATCCAAAATTTTGAGAAAAGAAAGCCGCCCTCGTTACAAGGGCGGTCGGAAGGATAATTTTTATCCGAAATGCTTATTTTTCTGCTATTCTGCGGGCAACGTAAACACCGCTCGCGGATGCGTGAGATAGCGAATGAGTAACGCCGCTACCGTCGCCGATAACGTAAAGTCCCTTATGCTTGGTCTCGAGATTCTCATCAAGCTCGACCTCCATATTGTAGAACTTTACCTCTACACCGTAGAGGAGCGTATCGTCGTTTGCCATACCGGGAGCGATATTATCAAGAGCGTATATCATCTCAATAATTCCGTCGAGAATACGCTTCGGAAGAACGAGGCTCAGGTCACCGGGGGTTGCGGAAAGAGTAGGTCTTACGGTGTTCTCCTCAATTCTGCTGTGAGTAGAGCGTCTGCCACGCTCAAGATCGCCGAATCTCTGGACTATAACGCCACCGCCAAGCATATTCGACAGCTTTGCCACGTTCTCGCCATAGCCGTTCGAGTCCTTGAAGGGCTCGGAGAAATGCTTTGCAACCAGGAGGGCAAAGTTAGTGTTCTCGGTCTTCTTCTCGGGGTCCTCAAAGCTGTGGCCGTTTACGGTAACGATGCCGTTGGTATTCTCGGTAACGACGATGCCGTTGGGATTCATACAGAAGGTGCGGACGCGGTCCTCAAACTTCTCGGTGCGGTATACGATCTTGCCCTCGTAAAGCTCGCTGGTAATATGCTGGAAGATAACGGCGGGAATCTCAACGCGGACGCCGATGTCAACGCGGTTGGACTTGGTTCCGATATCAAGGTCGCGACAGACGGTTTCCATCCATTTAGAGCCGCTGCGTCCCACTGAAACGATGCAATTTGCTCCCTCAAACTCGCCCTTCTTGGTGATAACGCGATAGCCGTCCTCGGTCTTCTCAATGCTCTGAGCGGGGGTGTTGAAGAAGAAATCAACGCACTTCGACAGCCTCTTATAAAGGTTCTCAAGCACGACGTAATTTATATCGGTGCCCAGGTGGCGAACCGACGCGTCGAGAAGCTGCAGCTTGTTCTGAACGCAGAGAGTCTTGAAGGCACTGCCTGCTGTGGAATACATCTTAGTTCCCTCTCCACCGTGGGCAAGGTTGATCTCGTCGACGTATTTCATAAGGTCGATGGCGGTCTTTCTGCCTATGTACTCGTAAAGCGAGCCGCCGAAATCGTTGGTAATATTATATTTTCCGTCGGAGAATGCACCTGCACCGCCAAAGCCGGACATAATGGCACAGCTCTTGCACTTAACGCAGCTCTTGATCTTCTCGCCGTCGATGGGACAGCGGCGTTTCTTAAGCTCGGTGCCCGCCTCGATAACCGCAACCTTCAGCGTGGGATCAAGGTTAATAAGCTCGTAGGCAGAGAAAACACCTCCCGGGCCAGCTCCAACTATAATAACATCATATTTCATTTCCGATACCTCCTCTTGGGGTGTCTTTTTTTCATACCATATTATTATATCATAAACGAAAAGCGGAAATCAAGTGCTTTTGTATATTTTAATAAAAATGTAGTTTTTGATAGGCTGTCGGTTTAGTGTAAAAAAAGAGTGCCGCAAGATGCGGCACTCTCGTTTTCGTTATGCAACAAGCCTTTGGTTCATTCAAGCCAAGGACTTTTTATCTTTAGTGTGTTGCGTTTTTTAACAATGCTTCAACCAATTTTTCCTTTTCGTTACTTCCAACGGTGCTGAGTCGAAGAATTGGAATTTCATACTTGCTTAAAATCGCATTTTTTACTTGATCGCGTTCTTGCTGTTTGGAATTCTGATGATATGCAAAGCCATCAACCTCAACAACCAAAACGGGTTGATGAGTAATTCTTGAATAAATCAAAAAATCAACGTGAGTAAGATGGTTCGTAGCAAATGCAAGTTCTCTGGTTTCTAGTTTTTTCAAATCACTCAAAATCATTCTAAGAGGCACGTGCATTACAACATCGTACTTTGTAAATTCATCTTCTCCTAACACATCACGAATGACACTATACATTAGGTTTTCGCTATCAATGTCAGAAACTCTACCGTATTTACGAAGTATCTCTTCTCTAGCTTCTGCAAAGTCGCGGTACAGATTGTCAAAAACAGAACGTATGTTACTATCAATGATTTCGTGGTTATGATACTGAATATATCCAATAAGCTCGTGTATGGGTGAAATCGAATCATTATCATTTCCGTCCGTTACAACAATAAACTGGTCTATAGCACGAGAAACAGCTACATTTAAACGGTTCGGATCAGATGCAAATTCTGTTATCTCATTATCAACCGTTGAGAAAATCATCACACTTCTCTCTTGCCCCTGAAATTTATCTGCCGTATCCGCTTTTACTGATGTTCCCCTAAACACACTTTGCAATTCATTTGCTTGATTGCGATATGGGGTCACAATTCCTACCGAATTGTCATCTTTGTTTAGGTTTTGGTCAGGAAAAACCTCATTAATAATAACTTCAATTTGTCTTTGATTAACATGATCGCGAGCATGATTTCCAGCCACGGTTCGATAAACCATCATCGGCTGTTTTTTAGACTTCGGTTGAGTAAGAACAATAAGTTCATTATTATAAAAACGCTGATTACAGAAACCTATTATTTCAGGGTGACATCGATAGTGTTCCTTTAAAAGCACGCGGGGTACACTTGGAAACAGCTTTATCATTGAGGACAAAAGACTATGCTTCGAATAATTATATGCATCCTTTAAATTGTGTGCTTCAAAAATGGAATCAGTAATCTTCTTTGTCTCAGTATTAATAACGTTTGGAAGTTGCTTGAGATCTCCCACAATCACAGTTTTTTTAGCACAAGAAAGAGCCAATGCCCCTGTTGCTAGGTCAACCTGAGATGCTTCATCAACGATAACGTAATCATAAACAAACCTGCTTGATAAACTGGCTCTTAACGAGTATGTAGTACTAAGAACAACAGGATAATCTCTTATAAATTCCTCTGAATGTTTCCATAAATCATCAAGAATATAAATTTTGCGAGAGCCTATACTTAAGTATTTCTTAGCTAAAGCTGATTTAAATGCGATCATTGACATTTCTGTATATGCCTTCATTTTGACATCAAAGTCAAACGTTTCTATCTCGCTATTTATTTCATCGATACGTTTCTTGATTTCCGACAAACGACGAGAATAATATATATTTTGACAATATGGTGCCACAACGTCAATGCTCTTGCCATAGAACTTAAAACTCTTAAGTCCATACTTAAACATCCATACGATTTTTTTAATAAAGCCTATTTCTTTTTGCATTTCAGCAGCCAATTCATATTCAGCTATAAACTGAAGAATCTTCCTATCAGAAGTTTTAGCAAAGAATACCGGCATATCATTGTCAAACGTTAGAGTTTTGTAATAATCCTTAAAGTGTTCAAACTCTTTGGTTAAGGCATCCTGCTCAGTGGTCAATCCCGAAAGCTCGTTTTTAAGTTTTAATTTAGAATTTAGTTCTATTTCCGCCTGCCTTAATTCAATAATAGAATCTATACCCGATTTCCAGGAAGTCATACTGGGAAGCGTAGTTTTTTGAGACTCTATAAATGAATCTTTATTATCGGCATTTCCTAAAGGAGCCGCAATAAACTCAACACCGTATTTCTGCAGCTTCTCATAAACGTTTGCCGTTGCGGAGTTGTTGCTTGAAACCACCGCAACACTTTCTCCCCTCATTACCGCATTTGCAATAATATTAAGAATGGTTTGGGTTTTTCCGGTTCCGGGAGGACCTTCAATAATGCTTATTTGGTTGCTTATGGCATTTTCTACAGCACTCTTCTGACTAAGGTTGAAGCCGAAAGGGAAGATTATATTGTCACTCTTGCCTGCTTGGCTTGTATGATATGTACCGCTCAAAAAATGTGCCAAAACACTATCCTCACGTACAAAATCCATATTGTTGTATCTTGCCGCCAAAATGTTATTTCCACCAACATTGAGCCCAGTTTGAATTGCAATTTGTCTTAAATACTCAAATACGTTTCTGCAAACAGCAGACCTTAAAGCTGATGCAATTATATTAACTTCAGATTTTTTACAAACCTCGGAATATCCCGATTTATATACAATTCGATAATAGGTTCCAAAACCTATCAACCTAATAACATTAGTGAGTGGAGTGTTCCTCCTTAAAAGAATTCTATCATTTAGATCTACTTCCTTGGGCTCGTTACAAAACTCCACTTCTCGAACATTGTAGGGGTATTCCTTGCCGTTTTTATACTTTATAAATACTACGGGCTTATATGGATCATACCTCCATGATACTACGTTTGCTGTTTTATCCTCATCTTTTACAATAATTAGATGTTCGTTAATATCCATATTATTTCAAACACTTCCTATCTGATTTCTATCAATCACTAAATTAAAATCCTGTTACACCTCCGACTTCCCTGCAAGGAATATTGGACCGCGTATTATTTTTTGGTTGCGTTTACAATTTCATTATAGCTGTAAATCGGAGCTTTGTCAAGCGAGGATATAGTGAAATTGGAGATGAACGAGTCATCTTCCCTATTATAATTTAAAAAAGGTAAAAATATTTTTACATAACTTTCAAAAAACTATTGACTTTTGGATTTTGGTGATTTATAATATATTGTACGATTTTGGGATCGTAGCCTAAACTACGCCCAAATGACGGCAAAAGGAGGATATTTCAGGTGAAGTTAGACTTAAGGCCCCTGCTTGCGGGCGACCGTCTGCTCGAGTTTGACTACGAGCTGCCCCTTGACGTAGACTCCGAGGACACCGGAAGTTATCTTTCGGGCGTCGGTTTTCCTTCTCCCATGAAGGTTA
>JAZQDF010000342.1:0-10658 GCA_045546635.1 Eubacteriales bacterium | reverse complement strand
TCTTACAGGTCTTGGCGGTGATACAGGTTGCATCCTCCCAGCTGTGAGGGAGCACCTCGCCCTCGGTGTATCCGCAGACCGTACACGCTTTGAGAGACGTGCAGGTGGCATCCTTCCACTGATGTGCCGATGCCTCTCTTGCTTCACCGCATAGGTTACAGGTTGCATCGCAGGCATTATCGTATGTGTGCTCGCAGCTCTTGGCAAACAGTTCACAGCCTGCAAGCAGGAACGTAAGGCACAGAGCCATAGTACATACTGTAAGTAATGCTTTGATCGTTTTTTTCATTTGTATATTCTCCTTAAAATTATTAATCAGTTTTTTGTCTGTTTGACTCAAGACGGCAGAGCCCGATCAGATCCTCGCACTCCTGAAAGTGCCGACAGCCGTAGCAGCCAAGCTCCCGATCGCCCCCGTCAAAGTGTCTGCAGGGCTCCTGCATCGCGGTGACTATCGGTGTACCGTCTCCGATGTATTGAGGATTGACGAGAAGGTTCGGATATATGGGTACGGGCTCGCTTCGCCCTCTCTCATACTCCTCATAATATCCATATCTTATCTCAAAGGTGATATCTTCTATTTTTATCATTCTGTAAAGGTCTCCGTCACGGATATTACTCATTCTGTCCTCCTAATAATTTATTAACAAAAAATCCTGTATACTTGCTTGTGACAATAGTATACAGGATTATTCTTTAATTGTGTACCACCCTGACGGGCGATTTTCAGACAAAGTTTTTTGTATCGAATTACAGGATATTAGACATCTCCGACCTGTCCTTAATTCCGGTTTTCTGGACAATTCTGAGGACGGTTTGCTTAACGGTAGACTCTGATATATGCAGCATAGACGCTATCTCCTTAGTGCTGAAGCTGAAGGCCGAAAGCTTTGCCACCTCTCTTTCTCGCTGAGTAAGATCGTGGGCAATATATTTGTTACGCACGCTGCCCGACAGCCTGGACCAGCCAACGCTGTATCTGCGGTACATCTCGGTAACTATCTGGGCCGCCGACTCGTTCACAAGAGAAATTCTTTCCTCCAGAAGACCGTCAAAATGCCTTACGTACTCGGTCAGAATACCGTAAAGCTCATCGGCTACGGCATATCCGACGGCCCTGTCAATATGCTTTATCGCCTTATCCCTCTGTCCCGAATTATAATACGCGACGGCACAGGACATACGCAGGAATATCTCGGGAATAACAGTCCTGTCCACCACCGCCTGAGTTATAAGCGGCTCAATAGTATTGGGTATCATACGCATAAGGGCGAGGCCCTCTACACCCTCAAGCCTCGTCTGCTTTGACGCTATGGCAAAGGCCGCCATATAAAGATATTTAATGTAGAAAACCTTCGCCGCGGGGTGCGAATCGGCAGGCAAACGCTCGAAATTGCCCATCATAAACCACTCGGGATAGTCCTTGTTATCGTAGACCGAGCTGTCAACTATAGCAAGGGCGAGAGAAATTATCTCACGCTCGGATTCCGAGGTATGCGGTGCCTCGCAGATATGCCGCTTTGCCTCGTTCCACAGATGTATATCGCCACGCCATATTGCACACAGGGCAAGCAGCATACCGCCGCCCACGATGGCGTAGAAGCCCGAGTGATTTGAGAGGAAATACCTCGCCTGGTCGTAGACCGCGTCAATATCTCCCCTGCGGTAGGCGATCTGTGCCTTGAAGAGCAGATAGGCCTCGGGGTTATTTACCAGCATCTCGGACAGCTCGTCTGCCTCGCCCGCCGCGTTATACAGATTAGTCATATCAAGGAAGGGGCTCTTCCTCGGCATCGGCATAGTGGGGTTTTCTGCCCTGCCCGAGCTTGGCAGCACGGCACCCCGCGGTATCATCCAGGATCTGCCGAACCTGGTTGCCCCCTTTATTCTCTCCTCGGCACAGAGAATCTGCACGTGGCGTGGAGTTACGCCCCATTTCTCTGCCGCCTCCTTAACCGTTATGTATCCCATTTTACCCTCTCGGTTCGCTAAAGCGAACTGCTTTATCGTATTTTTGTTCGCCAAAGCGAACTTTTTATATGCTTTGTTATTCGCCAATGCGAACTTTTTCACCGTTTTCTTGTTCGCTAAAGCGAACTTTTATCATTATTATACCTTTATTATATAATTTTGTCAAGAATTTTTCGTTTTTTCTGAAACCTTTTCGCCATTTTTTTCGTATTAATATATAGAGGGGTATTTTTTGAAAAAATTTTTTTACAAAATTCGTGAAATCTTTTGGCACCGAAAAGGATATTAATATATAGGCGGATATTAGAAATCGGGATTCTTAAAATTTTTCAATTAATTTTTGAAAATCTGAAGAATTTTGAAGAAAAAAGAGTAATACATTATGTAAGCATTTTTAAAATAACGTAGATATGCTATGTTTTTTGAAAAACAACAAGAAAGGCGGTATAGTCCGATGGGTTAATTACTTTTTGTTGACACGGTATTTAGCCGTGTGATATAATGAAAGAAAATATAATATAAGGAGCTTGATATGAAAAGAGTATTTACAATATTGATCGGAATCATTATTTCACTTGCGGTCATATTGACGCTTGTGGGATGCATAGACGCCTTTGCTCCGCACGTGCACGAATACAAGCCCGCTTTTGACGAGGACGGGCATTTTATGAAATGCGAGTGCGGCGAAATTACAAACCGCGTAAGCCATACACTTGATTGGATTATAGATAAAGAGCCTACCTACACAGAGGCGGGCTATAAGCATCAGGAGTGTATTACTTGTAAATACAAAACCAATGAAAATACCGCAATTCAAATGCTGAAAGAAAAAGATGATTACGGTACTTTAAAGCTTGAAGATGGACTTGTTTCAGCTCTTAAGGATTATTTGGGTCGAATAATGGCTGACCACGATATGCCCTCATTTACATTTGGCGAGAAAATACAGCTAATTAAAGAAGGTTATATACCGATACTGGTGGAATTCAGCCAAAGGTGTTACTACGTTGCAGCGTATTACACCCCTTCACATTCATACGAAGAATACCCGCAATACTGTTGCCGAAACGAATATACTTGGGTTGGATTTGAAAAGGCAGAGAATGTTAAGGAAAATTGGAATGGCAAGAAGATAGTTGCAGCATTTCAAATAAACGCCTCGGAGTTGTGCAAAAACCTTAAAACCGGTGAAACGGATATTACTATGGAGCATTTTATTCTCTATAATCCTGACTTCTCGGACGGCGTGGCTCTTGTGCCTGAAATTGAATTTGATAATGAATTTATTTACATATCCTATGATGGGTATCCTAAATATTATTCAACCGATATACCCCCTCACAAGCCGTGGAGTATTGATTGTATCAAGCTTGACGGCGAATACTATGCAACGCAATATTTGAATTCTCAGTATAACGATGGAAGATATTTTGAAATAGATCTTAAATTATATTTTGGCGAATATTATGACGAATTGATGGAAATTATGATCGTTAACAAATACTCAAAGGAGTACGAAAACGAAACGAGAAGTTATGCACTCTTTAAAATCAGCGATATCGAAAAAATAATGTCAGAATAAAGGAGAATGATATGAAAAAGAAATTGTATTCCACCATAATGGTTTTTGTATTTATTTTTAGTACATTATCTTCTACAGCTATTCAATGCTTTGCACATAGTGCATTATTAGAAATTGGCTATGATGAATGTGGATATTCTTCAGAAGATGATAATGAAATAAATGAATCTTGGTATTTTATAGAATCGGATTATGGTAATTATCATTTAGGTCAAGAAGAAATAATCATCAAATATTACTTTGAAGAAAAATCACTTGACGGAACTTATGGTTGGACCGATGCCGTGTCTCCAAGTATATCTATAGAAGAAGCAGATGAAATAAAAGAAGCATATGCAAATAGTATGAAAAAATGGAATAATGTATATTTTTATTCTTGCAATGAAAATGGTGAAATATATAAACATAAAATTATCAATGTAATCGAAGTGCAAAAAGGAGAACAAAATTTAACCATTTATCCGATGAAGGGAGGAACTGATCTTGCATTAACATCGGTAGATAGTGATCGAACAACAGTGGAAAGTGAATCTGTAAAACATTATCATTATAGTAAATGGAAAATGAATGTATGTGTTTATTTCTTTAGTTCTCACAATACTTCTGATATAAACGATGCAAATACCATTCGTGAAAGAACAGGGGCTCACGAGTTGGGACACGTTCTGGGACTGCGCGATGCTGATAATGTATGTGATATAGGTGATGGAACAGATCATCACCATGAATTACTTATGGGCTATGGCTCACCTTTAACATCAAGATCACAAAATATTACATACAAAGATATAGCCGGTGTTGCTATAACGAGGGGATTTCATACCGACGCCGATCACAAATGGCTTAATATAGGAATACAGAATAACGGTACGTATAAGCTTTTATGCTCCATTTGTAATGGAGTAAAATATGTTGATAGCTTAAGCGGCTATACATACGATACATACGGGCTTTGTGGCGATAATCATAATTTGTCTGACGGAAATATGATGGCTGTCGCAAGCTACGGAGATCAGGATTATTACAAATGCAAATATTGCAGATACGTAGCTCCGTTTTCTTCTATTGTAAATCAAAGCTATAACAAATCCGCCTATTCCTCCGAGGCTCATAAATGTACAAGCACCGTTGATGGACTGAACTATTCATTTTATGAGGAGCATACCTATAATAACTATTCTACTCACTCCTCAGATCAGCACAAGGTCTACTGCGAATGCGGAGAGTATATTCTTCAGGATCATCTTATTTTCAAAGAAAGCACTTGCTGCAGTTTATGCGGCGAGCCTCATACTCACGACTACTCGGATCACTACGCCCGAGAGACAAGCAGGGCACACAGAAGCTACTGTGCCTGTGGAGCATCAATGCTATCTGCACACGTGGTTTCGGGCAGCTCGGGAGGAGCTTTGGGCATAAAGCTTTGTATTTTCTGCGGTGAAATAGTTACGGCGGGACAGTCCATAATGTCCACCACCCATCTGCCTCACACCGAGAACGGCAGTTATATAATGCCAAACGGAATTATCGTCCTTATGGATGAGGATATCGAGGCCTACCTTGACGGCACGCTGGAGTTTATTTACCCCACGGATGAGGAAATCGAGTAATTTTTTATATTTCTCCTATTAAATGACTATATAAATAGCTTTGGGGCTATCTCGTGTGAGATAGCCCCTTTTTATTGATCAATGCTGCCACAGTAAGAGTAAATAATACTCAGGACTGCGTATTTACTTTATCATTATATTTACGCACAAGCTCTCTGAACTCACTCTTGAATTCATCATTCTCAAGATCGAGAGTGGAAAGACGGTCGATAAGCGACGAAAGGTTTGCATCAGCCTTATATTCCGAGTCGCGAAGGATAAGGGCAAACTCGATAACCGAGGCAATAAAGAGATCCTGCTCGGTAGGTAATCCGTAATCACCGTTCGTTACGCTAAAGGTAAGCTCCTGCTCCTGTGTTGCATCACCACCTACGTTCTCGGTAGGCTTATATTTTATAATAACGTCAGCGAAGTTCAGGATTCTATCATAGACGATCCAATCATCGCTCTTCATCTTTATCTCATAAACTACAGTAACAGTATGTCCCGAGCCGAGCTCACCTGCATCGGTGTTCGAATCATTGAACTGATCCTCGGTAAGCAGCTTGTTCTCATATCCAATAAGACGGAAGGACTCTACCCATTCGGTATTAAAGGTAATGCCTGCCTTCACGTCCTTTGCCACAGTGACAAGACTGCCACCGATGTCGGTAACAAGAGCACGCTTTGCTTCCTTGACACTGTCTATATAGCTATAAGTACCGTTGCCCTTAAGTGCAAGGGTTTCCATCTTATCCGACTTAAGATTGCCTCTGCCAACGCCGTATACGGAGAAGTATATGCCACTCTGACGCTTCTCTGCAACCAGGTCCTCAAGTCCCTCAACAGAGCTTACGCCCACGTTAAAGTCACCGTCGGTAGCAAGGATAACACGGTTGTTGCCACCCTCGATAAAATACTTCTCGGCAAGTCTGTACGCACCGTTAATGCCGTCTGCACCTGCGGTAGAGCCACCTGCCTGAAGATCCTCAATAACTGCCATAATCTTCGCCTTCTCATAGCCGTAAGCACCGTCAAGTGCAACCGTCCTCGAGCCCGCATAAGTAACGATAGAAACGCGATCCTCGGGATTAAGAGCCTCGGTAAGCATCATAAACGCCTGCTGTACCAAAGGAAGCTTATCGTCCGAGAACATAGAGCCACTTGTATCGATAAGGAATACAAGATTATTCTTAACACCCGTGAAGTCGATCTCCTCGGCAGCAAGTCCGATAGTAAGAAGCTTGGTTTCGGGGTTGTATGGATTATCAAATACAGATGCGTTAAGCGAGAGAATGTCATCACCCTCGGGCGTCTTATAATCATAGCTGAAGTAGTTAAGCATTTCCTCTACTCTTACAGCATTTTTGGAGGGAACGTATCCATTATTAATAATAGAACGGATATTCGGGTAGGATGCAGTGTTTGCATCAATAGAGAAATAGCTGGTGTTATTTTCGGTGGTGCTTACAAAACCGTTTTCGGTAATCTCGGTATATCCCTCACCGGAAAGAGCGTTATCGGGGGACATCGCCCCGTAATCCATTCCACCCATCATACCACCCATCTCGGCAGCATTGCCTCCTTTATCGTACGCAGCACAGGAGGCAAGCATCAGAAGCATCATAGCTGCCAGAGCTAAAGAAATTATTTTTGTGCTTTTACTGAATTTACGCATATCTTCACTCCTTTTTATTAAATATATTTTATTAATTATATCAAGTTTGGTTTACAAATACCTTACTTCGAAGGTGGCGTAGGTGCTTCTCGTACCAACGTCCTTCTCAGGAACGTAGAACTCGGTACGGATACGGTAGGTGCCCTCGCGAAGCATATTGAAATATTTTGTGGTATACTTCTGCTGTCCCGTGCTGTTTGCTTCAAGGTGGCAGGCTATCTCGGGAATGGCGTAATCCACGATCTGTATATTCCTCCACTCATCGCCGTCAAGATATTCTACCGTATACCAAAGCCCGAAGGTGACGTAATCCTCGGTTTCGTTATGCCAGGTAACGTTAAGCAGCCTGCTGTTATTCTCTGCCACAGCAGTAGATTCAACCGTAATATATACACCCTCATAGTCGGTGTATCTCTCGCCCGTAATACGTATTTCGGGCGAGCAGGCAGTAAAACACAGCAACACAAGACTCAGAATCAATGAAATCGATATCAGTTTTTTCATTTTTTCTACCTCCTACATATAATATGACGCCGAAAGTATCGCGAAGGTTGCAGCGTATTGAATTTTTAGTAAATAAATAATTTTATATATAAAATTTTACCATAATGATTACCGTATGTCAATAAAAAATGTATGCACGCACAAATATTTATTTGTTAAAGTATTGACAATGACGAAAAATGGAGTATAATATAAAATGAACAGGTTCATTTAGCGAGGTTGCAATGAAGAGAGGACGTTTTGATTTTAAAGAAAAAATACTTCCCTTTATTAAAAATAACAAAAATAAGATTATATGGATCAGCTCTGTTGCTGTCATTATTCTGGCAACGGTAATCGGCTGTGCTATTTACGTTAACGACTACTACCACGTTGACGGCGAGGCTCTTATGGAGTACACCTCTCAGGCAAGCTCGGACTTGAGCTCTTTTACCATTGACGAGGACGGTCTTATTATCGCCACGCCAAAGGAGGCTGAGGCAGGCTTTATATTCTATCCCGGTGGCAAGGTGGAATACAGTGCATATCTGCCACTTATGCTGGAGCTTGCAGAACGCGGAATTCTCTCGGTGCTTGTACCTATGCCCTTTAATCTTGCAGTTCTGGATATGAATGCTGCAGACGGAATAGCAGAACGATTCCCCGATATTGACGTATGGTATATCGGAGGTCACTCCCTCGGTGGCTCTATGGCAGCAAGCTATCTTTCAAAAAACCCTGGTGCAATGGAAGGCGTTGTACTTCTCGCCTCATACTCCACAGCCGACGTTACGGATAGCCGTGTTTTATCAATCTACGGCAGTGCCGACGGCGTTATGAACCGTGAAAAGTATGAAAAATTCAAATCGAATCTGCCGGACGGTTTTACCGAAATTATTATCGACGGTGGTAATCACGCAGGCTTTGGTATGTATGGCGAGCAGGCAGGCGACGGTGCCTCGGACATAAGCTCTGCCGAGCAGATTTCCGTTACTGCAGACTATATTGCTGATTTTATATTAAGGAAATAAACAATGCCGAAAAAAATAAAAAATATCCGTGAACAGCTTCTCTCGGAAGCGAAAAGGCAGATAACCGAGCGTGGATATGAAAATACCACTATGCGATCGGTAGCCTATGAATGCGGTATAGCCGTTGGAACGGTATACAATTATTTCAAATCAAAGGATATGCTTGTTGCATCCTTTATTCTTGAGGATTGGCTGGAATGTATAAACGCTATCAGGGCATATCCGAAGGAGGACAGACGAGCCTACCTCGGATTTATCCATTCCTCTCTTAAGGATTTCAAGGAAAAGCACAACAGCATCTTTACCGACAGGAGTGCTACAAAAACCTTCAGCTCTGCCTTTCCGGAAAGGCACGGACAGCTGAGAGAACAGCTTGCAGCACTTATCGAGCCGATAGCCGACTGTCACTTTACTGCAGAATACGTGTCAGAGGCTCTGCTCTGCTGGACTATGGCAGGACGGGACTTTGATGAGATATACCGTCTTTTACCCGAAATAATTAAATAAAATAAATATAAAAAAAGGAGTTTTTTAAAATGAGTAGCTTTGAAAATCTCAGAATAGTAGATAATTTCTACCAGACGTCGCTGTATTTCCCTATGCCCACCGTGGTTATCAGCACGCTGTGTGAGGACGGCTCGACCAGCCTGGGCCCCTATTCCCTCATCCAGCCCTATTACGTGGCAGGCAAGGATTACTACGCTATGCTTCTCTGCTGCCGCAATTCGTCAAACACAGCACAGAACATATTGAGAAACGGCAAGTGTGCCATCAACTTTATTGACGACGATCCCAAAACCTTCAAGGAGGCGGTAAAGCTTTCCTGGCCTGGTGACAAGCCCCACGAGAAGATGCCTAAGTGCAATTTCAAGCTGGAGAAGAGCCTTATCCACGAGGAGACAGGCGAGGAGAGGCCGAAGGTAATGTCCGAGGCTATCCAGGTTATTGAGTGTACCTGGGTACGCGAGCTTGAGGGTGCGGAGAAGTTCCTCCCCGGTGAGCTTAACGGCTACGAGCCCCCCTACAACGATTTCAACGGTATCACCTCCAAGTTCGGTGCACATTTCATCCTTAAGATAGACAAGATCCTTATGAAGAAGAAATACGCCGATGCTATTATAAGAGGCGTGACCAAGAAGGACTTCCCTCCCCTTCCCGTTGACTACGGCTACCGCGACTCCAAGAACTTCTGGTTCCACAGAAAGACAAAGATGCGTGCCGAGCTGCTTCAGGTACGCGAGGCATCGCTTGAGTCTGTACGCTATGCGGCAGACCGTGCCGACGACGTCGTTAAGTTTACCGACGACGCACTTATGACCATTCTCGGCGTGCCGAGAGTATTCCTGCCCCTTGTGCTTAAGGGCTGCGTCGACTGGGCGAAGGAGAACGGCGTTGAGCTTGTGACCGCCGAGCATATGCAGATCATCAACGATAAGCGTGCCAAGGAAAAGGGCAAGAAAAAATAAGGAGAATTTTGACAATATGAGAATCGTTTTAGCGGGTGCCTTTGGCAATCTTGGCACCGAAATACTTAAGGCCCTTATTGCGGCAGGTCACGACGTGGTTGCCGCCGACCTGAAGGAGGGCAATATTGACGGTCTTGCAGGCAAGTACAGCTTCAAGGCAATTGACGCGACCAACCCCGATACCCTTAAGGGTATCTGCGACGGTGCCGATACGGTTATTTCCACCGTCGGACTTACGGGTGCATCCACCAAGGTTACGTCCTACGACATCGACCTTAACGGTAACCTTAACCTTCTTAACGAGGCAAAGGCCGCCGGTGTTAAGAAATTCGTTTACATCTCTGTTATCTCCTGCGACGAGCCGGGTGCCAAGGATGTTCCTATGCTCCACGCAAAGTATGTATTTGAGAACGAGCTTAAGGCCAGCGGTCTTGAATACGTTATCCACCGTCCCACAGGCTACTTCTACGATATTGCAAAGGTATTCAAGCCCTATATCGATAAGGGCGAGATGCAGCTGCTCAAGGGCTTTGGCGGTGTGAAGGCAAACGTTATCGACTGCCCCGACTTCGCAGGCTTCATCGTTGACACCCTCGGTGAGGTAAACGTTACCTACAACGTAGGCGGTAAGGAGACCTACACCTACGAGGAGATGGCGGCAATGTGCTTTGACGCGGCGAAGAAGCCCCTTAAGATCAAGTGGGCACCCATCTGGCTCTTCGGCATTCTTGCTAACCTGCCCAAGATCAAGAAGGCGGGCAAGCACGACATTATTCTCTTCTCCAAGTGGACTCTCTCTCACGATCTCGTAGGTGACACCTGCGTTGGTGAAAGTCGGAGGCCAAGCGGTCTTAGGAA
>JAZQDF010000341.1:0-10061 GCA_045546635.1 Eubacteriales bacterium | reverse complement strand
ATCCCTTTCGGGACGAGCTTTGTCCAGAAGAGTCCACCGGACTCTTCACAGTTCGAATCTGGGTAGCAGCTCCAGACAACCCCGAAGAGAAATCTTCGGGGCTTTGGCTTTTTATAGGGGCTTTGGCTTTTTATAGGGGTTTTGAGGCATTTTTTAAGGGAGTGCCTTTTTGTTTTGTGGGGTTTTATGGAGCTGATACCCGGTGTCTCTCTGGGGATGGACACGCCATCCCTTTCGGGACGAGCTTTGTCCAGAAGAGTCCACCGGACTCTTCACAGTTCGAATCTGGGTAGCAGCTCCAGACAACCCCGAAGAGAAATCTTCGGGGCTTTGGCTTTTTATAGGGGTTTTGAGGCATTCTTTAAGGGAGTGCCTTTTTATTTTGTGGGGTTGTCGGGAGTTGCTACTCACGCTTTGAATTGTGTTCTGCTCCTTAGGAGTAGAACCAGTTCGCATACCCCGCTTGGAGATCGGCAAGCTTGTTTGTCGTACAAAACCCAAGGATTCTGACGATTAAAGACAACTAATATTTACAAAGAGGTCAATCGAACGGTTGACCTCTTTATTGTTTTACAAGAATAAATATACTTCTTGCAATATCAAAAAATATATGATATACTATTTACAGCACAGTTAAATAATCACACACCGAAAGGGGAAAATTATGAAGGCGATCAAGATTATACTTGCGATAATACTCGGCGTATGTCTTATTTGCGGTGGATTTGCGATAGCAAACGAGCTGCATCAGACCGCGATGAACGAGTACATCGACAGCTTTGGCAGGGTGGAGATAGATAATCAGCTCGTCCCCGAGCTTGACGAGGCGGGAAGATATTACTTCACCACCGACGGCGATTTTAAGGTAATGCAGCTTACCGACGTGCATATCGGCGGCGGAATTCTCTCCGGCGAAAAGGATAAGAAGGCGATAAACGCCGTTGCGGCGATGATTGCCGCAGAAAAGCCCGATATGGTAGTGGTGACGGGAGATGTTTCCTTCGCTGTGCCCTGGGCGGGAACGATAAACAACAAGTACGCACACGAGTATTTCAAGCGGCTGATGGAAAATCTCGGCGTATACTGGACCGTCACCTTCGGCAATCACGACTCCGAGATCTACGATTACTATAACAGAGCTGCGGTAGCCGAGATGTACGAGGACGAGGCGATGAAGTACTGCCTGTTCTCATCCGAGGACGGCGGCGTTTGGGGTGAATGTAACCACGTAATTAACATAAAAAACAGCCTCGGCGTAATTACCCAAAGCCTTATTATGATGGATACCAACTCCTACACCGACGAGGATCCCCTGGGCATCAAGTGGATATACGACAACATCCACGAGGACCAGATCAGGTGGTACAGAGATACCGTCACCGAGCTTAACGCCTACAACAAGACGATTATCAGCGGCCTTGACACAGATGAATACGACGGTCTTACCACGGTGAAGAGCCTGCTCTTCATTCACATTCCCCTGATGGAGGTGCGTCAGGCGGTGGAGGTTTATCTTGGCGAGTCGGAGGCAATGCCCGACGGACTCGGCGAGGTTGAATACATTCGCGGTAAGATCGGTGAGAAGTCCCCTTACGTATACTGCTCGGAGGACGAAGAGATGATGTTCGAGACTATGATAAGTCTCGGCAGCACACAGGCTATGTTCTACGGCCACGATCACTTAAACAACATTCTTCTTGAGTGCAGCGGCATCAAAATGTCCTACGGCTATTCTATCGATTACTTTGCCTATGCGGGTATTGATAAGCTTGGCTCACAGCGTGGCTGTACGGTAATAACCTGCCACAGCGACTCTACCCTTGAGATCACCCACGAGAACTATTATCAGGATAAATATCAGCCTCTTTATGAAAAAGAGGTAGTGGATATGACTAATTAAAGAAGCAAATAATACACAAAAACGGGGGTACGTATGATGAAAAAGCTTACAAGGTACATATCATTAGCCCTTTTACTTTGCGTTGCCCTGCTTGCCCTTTGCTCCTGTGCCTACATAGGATACAGAGGTGAATATGCAGGGGCATACACGCTTGTATACACCCAGGTTCCCGGCACACGCGGAGCAACGCAGGAGACGGTGATCCTCCGTGATCCGCAGATAATCCTGCTGGAGAGCGACTCGATGGGACGGGGACTTTACCTCTACCTCGAGGACACCCTCGGCCCGCTGTCGCTGGTTATAGTACAGCGTGAGGATGGGGATAGGGTTTATTTCTACCCCGAGGCATCGGCAATGTCCTTCAGAACACCCGACCGCATCTACGATCTGTATGACGCCGAGCTTTCCGAGGAGGAGCTTATCTCGCTATACCGCGAGCTTTGCTCGGATGCGGTGCTTGCCTCCTTTAAGGCGGAAAACGACTGGGATATGCCCATCGACGAGAGCCGCCTTGACAGTGCAAAAATAAGCAGACCTACTCTTACAAGCCCCTGGTCCTACCGTACGGGCAGAGTGGTGACGCCCTTCCTTGAATGGCGGGATATTTTGCTTGGCGAAGCGGTGAAGAACGGACACAGCGTGCCCGAGAACTTCTTAAACGGCAGTCACGGTATGAACATATACGACAGCTATATGGCAACCGACAGGTACGGCAGAGAGCTGCACTATATTAAATCCGATTATTACGTTTTCAGCGAGGAGGGTGTTTACCCGCAGACCACCACCGAGTATTACCTCGAGATGCTGGCGATAATCAATCCCGACGGCACGTTTGACCGCGACAGCTTCATTATAGAGCTGTCCGATATCTGCGATCCCGATGACGAAATGCGTGTACTTAAGGAAAGATGCGGCTGGAATCAGCCTCTTTACCAGGAGGTGGAGAGATGAAACGAAAAATATCCCTATTGATTCTTACTCTTATACTAACCCTTTCCCTGCTCCTTGCGGTCGGCTGCAAGCCCGACTTTGGCGGCGAGAATCCCGATCTATGCTCGGTGGCGTGGGTAAATCTGCCGGGTGCTGTAGGCTACAGCTTTAACGGTGAGGTATCCTATCCGCCGTCGGTGCTGCTGCTCGAGACCGACTCGGAGGGCCGCAGGCTGTACTACTACAAGGAGAGCAGAAGCCCATATTGGCATATTCTTATTGCACAGATGAGCGAGGGTGAGAGTGTATACTACTACCCCGACGACTGCTATCTCTCCTATCCCGACGGCGAGCAGTCTCTTGAGATAGGCAGCTGGGATGACGTGAGGGCGATGATTTACGAGCGGGTATCGGCAGAGGAGCTTTCGGCATTCAAATCACTTAACGATTGGGATAAGCCTATAAACAGGGACAAATGCGAGAGTACCCCTATTCTGACGAGAAAATCCGAGGGAAAAAGCAACCCCGACGGAAGCCGACTTGAAGAATACGCCGAGGAATATTACGCAAGGGTAGGAAGATATATACATCCCAGAAATACTGATCTTGGAAGAAGTGCAACCTACCTCGCCTGCGATAACTACGGCAGGGAGCTTTACGTCGTGGACTCCTGGGTGGTTGAATACGGCGTCAAGAGCGAGACCACATATTATTACTCTCTTTTGATGGTAATAATGCCCGACGGCTCCTGCAACACCTCAACCATAATCCTCGTCGAAAATCCAAACGACTGTCGCGACGCAATAAAGCAAATAAAGCTTGACAATAATTGGAATTTACCTATCGAATAAATAAAAATGGGGCTATCTCGCGTGAGATAGCCCCAAAGCTGTTTTATGGTTATTTTATAGAAAAAATATGAAAAATTACTCGGTTTCCTCATCCGTGGGGTAAATAAACTCCAGCGTGCCGTCAAGGTAGGCCTCGATATCCTCGTCCATAAGGACGATAATTCCGTTTGGCATTATATAGCTACTCTTCAGCTGACAAAATAACCTTATTATCAACTACCTTGTAACAAATAGCCATAGATTCTAAACAATTATATTGAGATGCATCACAGCTTTGTTTTGCTCCGTAAAGACCAATGTAGATTGCTCCCTTTTCATTTTTGAAGAGCTTTCCGGGTATCCATATCTTTTCCGAATGACTAAATGCTATCTCATAAGAGTATTCATACTCTTTTTTCTCACATCGATATTTTTCTGAAACAAGGTTGTGATAAACTCGTTTAGCAACTACACTGTCCCCAAAATCATTGCTAAATCGCAATTCAAAGCAAGGATAATCGTGTGACTCCATTTCTTTTTCTAAATCGTCATCAAAATCTCCGCCATAAAAGAAATCCAGAATCACAAAATTAATATTGAACTCCGATTTATCACCCTTACACGCACAGTAAAATAAGTTATCGATTTCAGGAGGATAGGTGCCTTTGTGTTGTAGCTTCCAGCTCTCATCATATTCAAATCCTTTTTCAAAGCCTTCGCTTGTATCCTGACCTAAAAGATCATTCCAGGCACATCCCGTTAAAGAAAGGCTGATTATCAGTAGGATAAGTAATAGCCTGTATATTTTGTTGATTCTTTTTGCTGCGTTAAAACCCATAACAGTTCTCCTCTTGATTATGTATTTTTGAATTATTAATCATATTTTTTTCATATTTCCTCCCCTCCGCTAATTATTTCAACAAAATCCCGAACGTTAATTAAGCCATAATTGGTGACAGAGCCGTCCTCATGTACGATACTGTATTTATCCATGATCATTATGCTCATCATATCGTCGTAATAGTTTTTGAACTCTGTTGTAGAATAATAATTTTGATTATAGCTTTGATCATCCCATAAGCGAAATAATAAATAATATTCTCCATCTAAATAAATGCAGCGTGTTTTATAATCATAACCGCTGATTGCGGAGGGGAAGGAGGTCTCATAGATATTACTCTTGCCAGACTGATCGATATAAAGCCAACGCTTATCATATTCATCCGATTCGTTAACGTTTTGTCCATTAATAAATTTGGTTTCAAACATATTAAAATTTTCAAATCGGGGGGCGTCCTCCTCACAGGCTAAATTCTCAACTAATGAGGCTATGTTGAACTGAAATGCAACCAAGATCTTTTGACCTTTATAGGATTCTCTTATATCCGCCGCCTTTTCAACTTCAACCCAAGTATACTCATCGGTACAGCAGTAATTGAGAGATTCATGCTCGCACGCAGGGCTATAATATCCGCATACGAAATAACAGCTTGAATAAGCAAAATCGACAAGCAACGGACGAGCTCCGTTTTTTATTTCATCTATATAGTATGCTATCGTTGTATCGCCTTTATCGGCTTGCATCATTCTGTGCTTCAAAAAATAATTCAAGGCAAGTACAACATTACTGTTCGCATCCAACTCGTTTAACGAAGGCTCGTCTTGCGAATCCTCATTTTTCTCGTCCGAGCCGTCTCCACTAGATTCTTGGTTTATGTTATCTTTATTTTCGCCATCTTCTGTATCTCCATTAAACCACGAATTAACGAAGTCAAAAGAGCAGGACGATAACAGGCCGACCGTCAATAGACAGAGCAGTAGCAAAGAAGTAATTTTTAATAAACTCCTTTTCATATCATTCTCCTTATATATTTTATTTCATTATATCACACGGATAAATACCGTGTCAACAAAAAAGTAATTAACCCATCGGGCTCTACCGTCTTTCTTGTTATTTTTTCAAAAAATACCCCTCTATATATTAAGACGAAAAAATGACGAAAAGGTTTCAGAAAAATGGTATTTTTTTAAAAAAATAAAAAAGAAAGGACGAAGATTTAATTCCTCGTCCTTTTTGTTATATTTATTTCGAAATCGCGTCCAGCAGGGTGCTGTCGGTGATGCCGAGAGTCATCAGGATAAGTATCAGCTCGGCGTCGCTTTCCACCCCTGCCATAAGGCTGTCCAGGGTGAGAGTCACCTTGGCACCGCAGACGGGACAGGTCTTGACGAAGCTACCGTCGTCGGCAAGCTCCCATTCTCCATAGGCGTGTGCGTTGGTGGTGGGGATCTTAGAGCCCTTAGTGATCAGCTCGTCGCAGTCGGCACAGTAAATATCACCGGTATATCCCTCGTTGTAGCAATCTGCCGCCTTGCTGTTCTTAAGCACAGTTTGTGCGTGAGTACATACGGGAGGATCAACAGGCTTGTCACCCGTATTGCCACTGTCGCCGGTGTTACCGCCATCACCCGTGTTGCCACCGTCACCTGTGTTACCGCCGCCCGTACTGCCCTGCTTTGCCTCGCCGGAGGGGGTGGTCATACCAGAGGGAACCTCCCTGCCGAAGATAAGCCAGGCATATTCGGGATAGTCAATAAATACGTTTCTGTTGCCCTGAATAGCCTCAACGACCTCGTTTCTGCCCATCTCCCAGGTATCAACGGGATCAAGCTCGCACCATTCGAGCAGGACGTCAACGCTCTGGAACACCTTGGTAATGCTTGTCGCACCCCAATCCGAGCCCCATCTTACGTAGACGTAAAGACAGATTCTGGCAACGTCACCCTTCACGTTATCGTTAGGCTCAAAGTAGGTGGAGGAGGTTCCGCCCAGGTATCCCGATGCGGGATTGCTGCCGTAGACCTGCTTGCCACCGCTTGCATTGCCGTACTTCTTATTACCTCTGGTGCTGTTAACCACCGCGTCGGAGGGACGGATGTGGTGAAGGTCGGCACCGCCGCCCGTGGTGGTATCACCGCCAAGGCTCTTGGGCCATATATGCTCACGGTTCCAGCCGTTCCACTGATTCATCGTAGCGTCGTAATCGGTGTAGATAAGGCTGAGATTCTTGGTATTGTTGTTCTCACAGTCGGTAAGATTTGCCTTATAATGACAGTCGTCATAGGAGGAAAGCTTATTGTGAGTGGTTTTCATCAGAGTACTAAGGCTGGACTGAAGCTCGGATGCCGAAAGCTCCGAGAGGTTATCGTAGGTATATTTGCCGCTGTAATAGCTGTTTGCACTCGTGCCGCTAAGGGTAGTGCATACCACGTCACGCTGGCCCGAGTTAGAGCTTGACGAATAGGACGCGGGCTGATCGGATACGGCAGTAGTAGGAACGTAGCTGCCTATTAATATTACGACGGTAAGCAGAGCCGCTACCGAGCTTTTTATAAATCTCATCATAACTACCTCCTATTCTTATCCGAGAATACTGTCAGCCGACACCTCGGTGAAAATATCGTCGGCACCCTGGGGCACGGAAATGGTGAATTCGCTGTCGTAATCGTAATCGGCGTAGAGATGCATCGTAAGGCTGTAATCCACGCCGTCCATATTAACGGTGAAATTGCAGGAGAGTACTGAAGAATGATCTCTGCCATCCTTGACCTCAAGCTGATATGCGGCAGACTCGAGAGTCACCACCGCACCAAAGCCCTCAAAGCTCTTCGCTACTATACCCCTAAGGCTCTCTCTCGACTCGTCGGTCATATCCTCGCAGGTATAGGAGTAATTAAGGCCCGAGCCAATCTTTGACAGAGAGAGGAAATCGCCGATACCGATGTCAGCACCGGGGCCCGCCTTGGAGATAAGGCTGCTCCTTCCCTCCTCGCTAATAGCTGCACGCTGATGCTCGGAAACGGTCTTGTCACCGATCTTTAGAGTATTGGAGGAATACAGAACGCCGTCAACAAGAATATACTCGGCAGAGACCGATAGGTTGTCATATTCGGCCTTGGTAAGTATCTGAACGTCCTCTCCGTCAACGCGAAGGGTAACGGTGGGAGTGCCGATGGCTGAAACGGCATCCTTCATCTTAGCGTCATCGGTAGCGTATACAACCCGAAGATTTGCCGTATATTTATCCGACGGAAGTGCCTCGTCGGGTGTTCCCTGGCCCTTATCATCAGGGCCAACGCAGGAGGCGAGACAGCCGCAGATCATCATTACAAATAAAAGCAATGCGGTGATCTTCCTAATCATACTCATATAATTCTCCTTTAAATAATACGTTTATAAATATTTTTCCATTTACATTTTACATCACATTGCAAAAAAAGTCAATAGAATTACAAAAACCAAATAATATTTGCATTTTCAAAAGCGATGTGATATAATATTTCAAATGCTTTAAAAGGAACCGTCAGATCAATGTACTCACTTCTTTTATCGG
This sequence comes from Eubacteriales bacterium, assembly GCA_045546635.1. Lineage (GTDB taxonomy): Bacteria > Bacillota > Clostridia > Oscillospirales > CAG-272 > UBA1740. Next base: position 2,007 of record JAZQDF010000341.1, on the reverse strand, counting down.
TAATTTATCTCGCCTTTATCAGCCTCGGTCTGCCCGACTCTCTTCTCGGTGCGGCGTGGCCTACGATATATGCGGAGATGGGCGTTCCCATATCCTATATGGGTATCGTCACGATAATCATTTCGGGATCGACCATAGCCTCCAGCCTGCTCTGTGACAGAGTGGTGGCTCGGCTTGGAACCCACCGCATTACTACAATCAGCATCGGACTAACCGCCCTGGCAATGCTCGGCTTCTGGCAGTCGAGAGAATTCTGGCAGCTGTGTCTGTTGGCAATTCCCTACGGACTCGGTGCGGGAGCAATCGACGCCTCGCTTAACAATTACGTCGCAACCCACTACAATTCCCGTCATATGAGCTGGCTTCATTGCTTCTGGGGTGTGGGAACTATAGTCAGCCCCTACGTTATGAGCTATGCCCTCACCCGCTCGGTATGGCAGGACGGATATAAAGCCGTTGGTATCCTTCAGCTGTGTATACTTCTTATCGTCCTGATCTCCTCTCCCCTCTGGAAGCTTCACGGCAGTAAAGGCGGTGAGACGGTCACAGTCGAGCCTATCGGCATACGCGGTGCAATAAAAATCAAGGGTGCTCTTCCCGTTTTTATAGGCTTTATGGCTTACTGTGCCGCAGAATCCACCGCAATGCTGTGGACGAGCAGCTATTTTGAGGGGGTGTTCGGTATGCCGAAGGAGGAGGCAGCGGCACTTGGCTCTATATTCTTTATCGGTATGACGGCAGGCAGATTTTTGAGCGGATTCATTTCAGACAGGCTTGGTGACAGCAAAATGATCCGTCTCGGAGCGACGGTAGCGATCCTGGGAATTATACTCGCCTCCATTCCCTTCAGGTGGGTTGCAATCTCGGGCTTTGTTATAATCGGTCTCGGATGTGCACCCATATACCCCTCTATCGTTCACTCAACGCCCACCCGCTTCGGTGCGGAAAGGTCGCAAAGCATTATCGGTATACAGATGGCGTCGGCATATCTCGGTTCAACCCTTATGCCACCACTGTTCGGCGTTATCGCGGGCTATATCGGTCTGTCAATTATGCCGCTGTACCTCGCCTTCTTTATAATAGTAATGATCCTGCTTCTCACCTACTCGGATAGGCTGTTGGCAAAAAAATAAGGACTCTTAAAAACAGAGTCCTTTATTTGTATATTAATTAATATATTTATTAAGCTACACAAGTCTTATTTCGATTGCCACCACGCCGTAGGCTGCCTGACGCTCCTTCGAGTAATATATATCCATATCCGAGGGTGAGGCCGTATCTATATCATCCTCGGTATAGCCGCACTTCAGCAGAGGCAGGGCGGCGTACAGCTCGTCAAAGGAGTCAAAGAGGTGAAGTGCCACCACAAGGCAGCGAATAGAGTCGTTGCCGCCGCGACTTCTGGTGAAGATTATCTCATCCCCCGCCGAGATCTGCCGACGCTTCTCATCGTAAAGACGAAGCTCGTATATTTTCTTGCCCGACGCGATCATATCGAAGGGCGAGTCGTGAAGGTTCATTTCGTGCAGCATAATACACCTCGCATTGATTTGATAAACACATTATACCATAAATCTTAATCGGATGCAATAGCGTCACACTTTTTTTCGCACGGCGTAAAATAAGGATAAACGCTTTTTGGAGGGAAAATGCTGGTTATCAAGGAATATAACAGAGAAAACGCCGTAGCGTATGCGAGAAAATATGCCTTTTCACAAAACTCGCTATTCGGAAATTTTGCGGGAATAGGAGGAAATTGCACGAACTTCACCTCCCAATGCATCTACGCGGGCAGCTGTGAGATGAATTACCGTCCCACCTTCGGCTGGTACTACATTTCGCTGGAGGACAGGTCGCCCTCCTGGACGGGAGTGGATTATTTTTACAATTTTATAATAGAAAACGCCGACGTAGGCCCCTTTGGCAGGGTGGCAAACGCCGACGAGCTTGAAATAGGTGACGTAATACAGCTGGCAAGAGAGGGCGAGGGCTATTATCACTCGCTGC
>JAZQDF010000340.1:0-2547 GCA_045546635.1 Eubacteriales bacterium | reverse complement strand
AACCCAATTCGCACTATTAGGGTAGTGCGAACAAAAAGCAATATCAAAGTCGGCTGGCACAAGGAGAGTTTGTGCGAGGTGGGTTCTCACCCTTACCGACTTCAACAAAAAAAGATAAGGACAACCGCAAGGGCTGTCCTTATCTTTTTGGTCGAAGCGGCGGGATTTGAACCCACGGTCTCCAGTACCCGAAACTGGCGCGATACCACCTTCGCTACGCCTCGATGATTTGTATTTTTGGTTTCCTTTGACCGACGTGACAGTCAAGGTCGATGGCGATGAATCAGGCCTCTCACAAGGTCGTGGAGACGGCCGTTACGGTCGATGCGATCCTCTCGTCAGAGCACTGCCCGAATGCAAATCGCTATACTATTATAGCAAAACACAGGCGGTTTGTCAAGAGGATTTTTAACTATGTTTTGCCGTTCGGTTTGCAGTCGGAATTGCCCCGATATTGTAAACTATAGTTTACGAAGCCGAGTTTGGAGAATTTGTCCTGATTTTGAAAAAAGTTTTGAAAAAGCGATTTTTGGCTTAAAAAATCGAAAAAAGTTTGATTTTTCGCGAAAAAAGTGCGAAAAAATTGAAATTTAACCCATTTTTCAGAGATCGCCCCTTGAAATATCCGATTTTTTTGAAATTAGCCCGCGATTTTTGTTTTTTGATATTCAAAGGGATTATTTTCGTTTTTAACGGCTGAAAACAAGGCGTTTCCTAAGATGAAAAATATTTTTTGAAGAGCAAAAAACAAAATTTTCATATCGGATTTTTACCCTTGACGCCACCCCGAAAATATTATATAATGTATGTAACAAAGAGTGGTAGGACGGTGACGCCCATCGGAGAGCGACGAGCCTTCCTGAGAGAAGGGCGGCTCTTATCCATCGGCAAATTGACGGGTATGCCGCAACCGCAGAAGAGGACACGAGGTGATAAAATGAAGAGTATAAAAATATACGGACTGCAGAAGCTGACGCTACTGGATTACCCGGGCAGAATCGCCTGTACCGTTTTTCTCGGTGGCTGTAATTTTCGCTGTCCCTACTGTCATAACGGCTCGCTCGTTCTGACTGACGGCACGCCCCACCTGATGGGTGCAGATGAGCTGCTTGAGTTTCTGAAATCCCGAGTCGGCAGGTTGCAGGGCGTTTGTATCAGCGGCGGAGAGCCAACGCTCTATCCTCGCCTACCCGAGCTTGTTGCAGAGATAAGGTCGCTGGGCTTTGAGGTAAAGCTTGATACCAACGGCACAAACCCCGAGATGCTTCGCCACCTGATCGACGGCGGGCTTGTTGACTACGTTGCGATGGATATAAAGAACTCTCCCGAAAAATATTCCCTGACGGCAGGACTGACATCCTGTAGCGAGGGCTCAACGGGTGAAATCGGTAATTCGCAAGCAATGATACAGAGGGTGAAGGAATCGGCGGCAATACTGATGGAGGGCAGGGTAGACTTTGAGTTCCGTACCACCCTGATGCGTGAGCATCATACCGCGGAGGATATCGATCTGATCGGACGCTGGCTCGCGGGCGGGGAAAGCTACTTCCTTCAGACCTACCGCGACGAGGGAGATCTTCTGGTGGGCGGCTTCACCCCATTTACCGCGGATGAGACCCGCGACCTTTTGGAACGGCTCAGGAAATATATCCCGAATGCAGAGATAAGATAAGAGAGCTGCGACTCTGCGAAGACCGTTGCATAAGCTACCTAAATATTATATATAAGCGGAGGAGCAGCATCCTCCGCTTTTTTGATGCGGTGCAGGTTTTTGAAGGATTTTTTTGTTTATTTTCATAATGACTCAAAAACAGGCAAAATTTCTCGCATCTTGCATCAAAAACGGGCAATATGTGAATGTTGCACAAATGAAAAATGACGTAAAATGGGATTTATCCCGGAAAAATCGGCAAAAAATATAATTTATTAAAGAAAAAAGCTTTGAAAATGCTGTAAAAATATAATTTTTCGGAACAGATGCTCATTTTGTAAATAATTGTTTGCTATCGGCTCGCCCTCTATATATTGTGACGAAAATGCGTTTTTGACACAAAATATGGTGTTTTGTTATTGACTTTTTACACGAAATATGGTATGATGTTAAGGCCTTCTGCACTCTGCGGAAAATGGCGAAAATCTGCCCCAAATTAACTACTAAAAAAGGAAACGACACAATGTATACCGTAATTAAACGCGATGGTAAGATCATCGAATTTGACATAAGGAAGATCGCCGGTGCAATTGCTCTTGCATTTGATGCTCAGGAGCGTAATTATACACCTGATATTATAGATTTTCTCGCACTTAAGGTTACCGCTGATTTCGAGCCGAAGATCAGAGACGGTCATATCTCGGTTGAGGACATTCAGGACAGCGTAGAGTCCGTGCTTATTCAGGCGGGCTATGACGACGTTGCCAAGGCGTACATTCTTTACCGCCGCCAGCACGCAAAGCTTCGTGATATGCGTTCCACCGTTCTCGACTACAAGGCTACCGTTGATAACTACGTTAAGATCAGCGACTGGCGTGTAAAGGAGAATTCCACCG
>JAZQDF010000339.1:0-1877 GCA_045546635.1 Eubacteriales bacterium | reverse complement strand
AGACCGCTTGGCCTCCGACTTAGGCAAAACTCAATAATGACAGAAAGAGATAACAAATCGGTTTGTTGCCAAAATGTTATCTCTTTTCTGTTAGTGAAGTTTTCGCTGAAGCGAAAGTGAAGTTGCTATGCAGTGAAGTTTGGGCTACGCACAAGTGAAGTTAAGTTTGCTCACTTTGCTGAAGGCAAAACTTCACTATCCGTAGGATAACTTCACTTACGCAGTAAACTTCGCTTGCCCGTATGGGCAAACTTAGTTGGGGCACCTGCTTTATCGCAGGTGCCCCAAGCGGTGTCCCTTATCTCTTTAGTTCTTCGGAGTATTCATACCCTTTCTGGTAAGCGAGATTCTGTGCTTCTTAACGTCAACGTCCTTGATGCGAACCTCGATAACGTCGCCTGTCTTGAACAACTCGGAGGGATGCTTGATAAAGCGGTCGCTCATCTCGGAGATGTGAAGAAGGCCGTCGTGGTGAACGCCGATGTCAACGAAGCAGCCAAAGTCAACAACGTTTCTCACGGTACCCTTAAGCTGCATACCGGGCTGGAGATCGTTGATGTCAAGAACGTCGGTGGAGAGGATTGGTGCGGGAGCATCGTCACGGATGTCGCGACCGGGCTTCTCAAGCTCGGAGATAATATCCTCAAGAGTAGGCTCGCCACAACCGAGCTCGCGTGCAAGCTTAGCAATACCGTACTGAGTTGCTTTAAATCTGAGGAGGCCAAGATTGTTATTTCTCACGTCCTCGGTGGAGAAGCCAAAACGCTTCAGCAGATCCTCGGCAATAGCATAGGACTCGGGGTGAACGCCGGTGGAGTCAAACACCTGCTTGCCGTCGTGAATACGAAGGAAGCCGGCACACTGGGTATAGGCCTTCTCGCCAAGCTTCGGTACCTTAAGGATCTGAGCACGGGTTCTGAACTCGCCGTTCTCCTCTCTGTACTTTACAATATTCTTTGCAACGGTGGTATTGATGCCCGAGACGTATGCAAGGAGGGAGTAGGATGCGGTATTGATATCAACGCCGACGCCGTTTACACATCCCTCAACAACGCCGCCGAGAGCCTCGGTAAGTCTTGCCTGCTTCATATCGTGCTGATACTGACCAACGCCGATAGCCTTGGGCTCGATCTTAACAAGCTCTGCCAGGGGATCCTGAAGGCGTCTTGCAATAGAAATAGCCGAACGCTGCATTACGTCGTACTCGGGGAACTCCTCGGTCGCAACCTTGGATGCCGAATAAACCGAAGCTCCTGCCTCGGAAACGATGGTATACTTAACGCCCTTGGGACAGGTAGCATCGCGGATAACGTGCTCGGCGATAAATGCCTCGCTCTCGCGGGAGGCGGTGCCGTTACCGATAGAGATAACGTCAACGTTGTGCTTCTTTATAAGGCGAAGCACGGTAGCCTTCGAGCGTTCGATATCCTCTCTGGGCTTAACGGGGTAGATAACCGCGGTATCAAGCACCTTACCGGTCTTATCAACAACGGCAAGCTTACAGCCGTGAGCATAGCCGGGATCGTAGCCAAGCACGGTCTTGCCCTTCAGGGGTGCAGCGAGAAGAAGGTTACGAAGGTTCTCGGAGAACACCTTAAGAGCACCCTCGCAGGCGTCGTCGAAGAGTGTAGTACGAACCTCCCTCTCTATCGCGGGGAAGAGGAGTCTGTCGTATGCGTCGCGGATGGTGGCCATAAGGTAAGGAAGTGCGGGCGACTTCTTATTGGTAATAACCTTGGATACGATCTGTGCGATACCGTCCTCCTCGGGGAGAGTGACCGCAACCTTAAGGAATTCCTCCTTCTCACCACGGTTGATGGCAAGGACGCGGTGAAGTCGGATCGTAGCCAAGCACGGTCTTGCCCTTCAGGGGTGCA
>JAZQDF010000338.1:0-9875 GCA_045546635.1 Eubacteriales bacterium | reverse complement strand
GAGAAATCAAGCCGTCCTATTTACTTTTTGGAAATGGTGTGGTATAATGAAAACAAAGAATGGTAGAAAGGAATTGTGTTATGCTTGATGAAAGAAAAATATCAAAGGAAATTATCTCATCTGCCGGAGAAGATGAATTTCAAATTAGATATATTCGCGAAGAAAATGCAGGTATCCTTACATCCCGTTCTGATAGATCCTATTTTATTCTTGATAGCAAAGATTATTGGTATGATTTAATTCAAGAAAAGTATCCAAGCAAGAGAAAATGTTCCTGCAAAAATGATTTCTTTAAGATTCGTTTTGATTACCTGTTAAGAAAAGAAACAGATGATTTTAGCTCCGTTGAGCTTGTTTCTCAATGCACGGAATGTGGCAAGATCAAAAGATTTGGCATAGTTGATATTGATTATTCACCCTCAAAACAATTGTTTGAGCAGGCAATTACTTATTGTGAACAACCGAAAATTAAGTATAAAACATATAACATTGGAGGTTTTTGGGAAAAAGAAGATTTATTTGGATTAATAGAATTTCTTGCTCAAAAACAGCTGTTAATATATCTTTGGTATTGGAATGAATTGGGTAAAAGATGCTTTAAGCAAGTTGATTTTGCAGAACTCATAAAGTTTTTATCTGATAGAAATTCAAAATATCTTGGAATATACTTCTCATTTGAGTCATTAGAGCAAATTGCGAACAATTCTTATCATGATGATAAAGGTATTTACATTGACCGTAATCTTTGGAGAAAAAACGAACTTGTTAAAATAGACTCTCCAATCAACGTTATGTCTAATTTTTGCTATTATATGGATTTTTGCAGTGAGTATTTAGATTCCAATGGAGAAGTACATAAGAAAAGCGAATCGTTCTGTCGCTTAGCTAAGGAGCTCTTGCAATATTGTAAAGATGAATTGTAACGATTGAATAATACTTCATGTTGACTGTATTGCCGAAGCGATGAATATTCTACGCGATAAGAATTTCTAACTAAACAAAATAGGGCGGTTTGAGAAATCAAATCTAACTCTCGAAACATAGTTTGCCGCTCGGGATAATATTTGTGCTAATTTCACTTTTTGTGCTAAATGTACGTTTCATATCCTCGCAAGGCAATGTTTCGCATATCTTCACAGGGCAAGCCCTGATTGATCTGCTTCTTGTTTCTTCGCATTCACTACGAGGGAAACAGTTATCAACTGTTTCCCTCTGTTCACTTTACTTTTTTGTGTGGGTGTGGTATAATGAAATAAACTTCCAAATCTGTTTTTATAAAGGAGGCGAGGATATGCTTGAAATTACATATCAAGATGTACTTACCGTATATCAACAGCTAAAAGATAAATATGATTTAGTTTTAACAACTACTGCTGAATTGGATGACGGATTTACCATTGATGTTCCCATTATAGTTGGTAAAGCACACGGACAAATAATACAGCTATACGCATATGAGGATATATTTGTGATGGATGTTCTGAACGACGAGAAAACAATGTGTACACATTGGCATCCTTATGATGTAGAAATGGCGGTAAAGGATATAGCTGAGTTTATGGATGGAAAAAACGATTATCAGTTGGCAAAGCTACCACAGGAGTAAAAACACAAATATCAGGAGGTTTATATGGCTGATTGGAGATTAGAGTTAAATGGTCATATGATAGAAGATTTATCCGGCACAACGTTTTATAAGGTTACTTTCCCTGAATTTTGGAAGGTAGCATACCGAGATAAAAACGGATTTTACCAGTTGATTGAAAAAGATGCAAGGGCATGGGTTGAGAGCACTAATAGAGGTCATGAATTTCTTGAGGGGGAAGAAATCCAGCATTTTTGGCACGAGCATTGTGATTTGTGTTACGAAAAGGCAATGACCGATATTAACTGTACATTCTATGTCACAGATGATTTGAGGCATTGGATTTGTGAGGAATGCTTTAATGACTTTAAAGATCAATTTAATTGGAAAGCAGAGGAAAATTACACAATCAAGAGATTGGATGACTAATTCTTCGTATTAACTGTACCTACAAAGTGATGGAATTTTGAAAAAACAGTAAATATTAAACAAACAACAGGGCGGTTTGAGAAATCAAGCCGTCCTATTTACTTTTTGGAATTGGTGTGGTATAATAGACAAAAAAAGTAGAAAGGAATCAAATTAGTGTTTATTAGTCTTTTAGCATTAGTAAGAAAGCATAAAGGAAAGGGGAAAATAAAGGTCAAGCGGTCCTATTCCCACGAAAAAGAATCGCAAATGGAAAGATTACACGCTTACGCTTCGCATAATAAAAAAATGATCGAAAAATCTAATAAGTGCTATTGCTTTTATTGTAAAAGCGTTTTTGATAATAGCGAGATAGAAACATATTTGGCCGAAGAAGAAACGGCATTGTGTCCTAAGTGCGGTATTGATTCGGTTATTCCTGATAGCATCGACGAAAGAATAGATGAAGCTATAATATCAGAAATGCATGATTATTGGTTTTAGAGCATTATAATACTTTACGTGACTGTTTTGGTGAAGCTGTGAACATCCTTATGGATAAGGAATTCTAAATTCGAAATTTAATAAAACAAGGCGGCTCCCTAAATCAAATCGTTCTTTTGCTATGTATGCACAAATCTGTCATCCTGAGCGGCAATACCATTATTCGAAGACTGTACTATTACTGCGAAGGATCTCCGTGTTGGAGCCTTTTATCATTTTGACTTTGGCAGGGGAGAACATTGATGAAAAACTAACTTTGCGAAAAGCCTAACCTTGCAGACGGTTCGAGATAGGAGATTCCTCGAAGAACATTTTCGTCTTCGTTTCCAATTTCTGCCGCTCGGAATGACAAAAAGGGCGAGAAAGCTTAATAAACAAACAGGACGGTTTGACTTATTCAAATCGTCCTTTACATTTAATAATTTGTATGTTATAATTATCACACGAAACAGTCCGACATTTTTTATAAGAAAAAGTCGAGAAAATCCCTGCTCCTTATGATAAAATATGTACAACGGAGGTGAAAAGATGAACGTTTTAGACATTATGAACGCCACGATAGATTATATCGAGGGGCATCTTTGCGAGGAGCTTAATATGCCCACTATCGCAAGGGCTGTGGGCACGCTTGAGAGTGATCTGCAGAAGACCTTTTACGCCCTGACGGGCATTTCCATAGTTGAGTACGTCCGCAGAAGACGTCTCTCGCTCGCGGGCTACGAGCTTCAGAAGGGCGGGGCGTCGGTGCTCGACGTGGCTCTGAAATACGGCTATACTTCGCCCGATTCATTTACAAGGGCATTCAGGGCGATGCACGGCATCACACCCTCGGCGGTAAAGCGTGGCGGAGCACTTCTGAAATCCTACGGCAGAATCACCTTCGTATTAACTATCAAAGGAGTAAATGCTATGAATTACAGAATTCTGAAAAAGGGCGAAATGCACATCATCGGCTTCAAAAAGTGGTTCTCAACCGAAAACGATAGCCAACTTACAGAGATACCGAAGATGTGGGACGACGTCACAGAGAAGCAAAAGCAGCAGATCACCGCACTCAGCAACAATGACGGCGTGGTCGGTCTGTGTGCCGATATGTATAACGGCGGCTTTGATTATTGGATCGGATGTATGTCGGATAAGAATTGTCCCGAGGGGCTTGAGGAAATGACCATTCCACCGTCATCCTGGGCGGTATTTGAGGTTATCGGCTCAATGCGTCCCCTCCCTAATCCTATGCAGGATATATGGAAGCGAATCTATTCCGAGTGGCTGCCGAACTCAGGCTATAAGCACGCTATGCTGCCGGAGATAGAATACTATTCCGCTGGGGATATGCTCGCCGACGATTACAGAAGTGAGATCTGGATTCCCATAAAGGAATAGTCAGGACAGGGCGGTTTGCATTAAAATCGCCCTATTTTTTTAAAAAGAAAAGTCCTCTGTGGCAGGTAATTCAATTATACCGTAGGAGGCTTTCGCTTTGAACTTAAGTTTAAAGATTTTCAAAATAAAATTATATTTATCTGTTGCAAAATTTCTCCTTTCGTTGTATAATATATGTATGTATAAATTTTCTTGTATAAAAAGGCAGTCGCTAATTAGCGATTGGCCGTAAAAGGAGCGAAATGTACAGAATAGTTTACAAAAAAGCGTTAAATCCCACCGTAATGATGATGGATATCGAGGCTCCACTCGTGGCGAGAAAGGCTCTCGCAGGACAGTTCATCATTCTCCGCGTTGACTCGGAGGGCGAGAGGATTCCCCTCACCGTTGCAGGATACGATAGGGATGCGGGCACCGTCAGAATAATATTCCAGATCGTCGGTGCCACCACCGAGAAGCTCTCTCATAAAAACGAGGGCGAATTTATCGAGGATTTTGCAGGGCCTCTCGGCCTGCCCACCGACCTTTCGGGCCTTAAGGATGTTTGTATCGTTGGCGGTGGCGTTGGCTGTGCCATAGCTCTGCCCGTTGCCCGGGCATTGAAGGAGCAGGGAGCACGCGTCACCTCAATTATCGGATTCAGAAGCTCGGATCTCGTGATTCTGGAGGATGAATTTTCCTCCTGCTCCGACGAGCTTACCGTTATGACCGATGACGGCTCATACGGCAGAGAGGGTAACGTAACTCTTCCCCTCAAGGAAATGCTTGCCAAGGGCAGAAGATTTGATAAGGTCATCACTATCGGCCCGCTTATTATGATGAAATTCGTCGTCGAGGCAGTAAGACCTACGGGAATACCCTGCGACGTGTCTATGAACCCCATTATGATCGACGGTACGGGTATGTGTGGCGGCTGCCGACTTACCCTGAATATAGACGGCAAGCGTGTGACAAAATTCGCCTGTGTTGACGGCCCCGACTTTGACGGCTACGCCGTTGATTTTGACGAGGCTATGTCCCGCGGCTCTGCATACCGCGACTTTGAGCATCACGCCTACGAGCGTAGCTGCAATCTCTTCAAGAAGGAGGCAAACTGATATGGCAAAGGCGAATATGAACCCCAAGAAAAATCCTATGCCCACCCAGGACGCCGCCCTTCGTGCTCACAACTTTTCAGAGGTTGCACTGGGCTACGACGACGCGACGGCTATTGACGAGGCACTTCGCTGCCTTGACTGTAAGAATATGCCCTGTGTCAGCGGCTGCCCCGTAAATATCCATATCCCCCGCTTTATTGAGAAGATCAAGGAGGGCGACTTTGAGGGAGCGTATCAGATTATTGCAGAAAGCTCCACTCTCCCGGCCGTATGCGGCAGAGTTTGTCCCCAGGAAACACAGTGCGAGGCAAAATGTGTAAGAGGCATCAAGGGCGAGCCTGTCGGCATCGGCAGGCTGGAGCGTTTTGTTGCCGATTGGCACAATAATCACAGCACCGTCCCCCCGAAATGCTTACCGAATAACGGTCATAGGGTAGCCGTAGTCGGCTCAGGCCCCTCCGGACTTACCTGTGCGGGCGACCTTGCGAAGCTCGGTTATTCGGTCACCGTATACGAGGCACTTCACACCGCGGGCGGCGTGCTTGTCTACGGCATCCCCGAGTTCCGTCTGCCGAAGGATATCGTAAGGCGTGAGGTCGACACCCTGAAGGCTATGGGCGTTGAGCTCGTCACCAACGTTATCATCGGTAAGACGCTTACCGTCGACGAGCTGTTTGATATGGGCTATGAGGCGGTCTTTATCGGCTCGGGTGCAGGCCTGCCCAACTTTATGGGCATTCCCGGTGAATCGCTGAAGGGCGTTTATTCCGCAAACGAGTACCTCACCAGATCCAATCTTATGAAGGCCTATCTTGACAACCCCGAAACCCCGATTATGAAGGGGGGCAGGGTAGCCGTTGTCGGCGGCGGAAACGTTGCTATGGACGCGGCGAGGACCGCCCTTCGTCTTGGAGCGGAAAAGGTGTATATCGTCTACCGTCGCTCGATGGCCGAGCTTCCCGCAAGACGTGAGGAGGTAGAGCACGCAGAGGAGGAGGGCATTGAATTCCGCCTGCTCTGTAATCCCGTTGAGATTCTCGGCTACAATAACACCGATGACCGTCGCAATCCGAAAAACGGATTTGTTACCGGAATGAAATGCATCCGTATGGAGCTTGGCGAGCCCGACGAGCGTGGCAGACGCCGCCCCGTTGAGATTCCCGACAGCGAATTCATCCTCGAGGTTGATACCGTCATTATGTCTATCGGCACCTCGCCGAACCCGCTTATCAAATCCACCACCGACGGCCTTGAGGTCAACCGCTGGGGCGGCATCATCGTCACCGAGGACGGTGCCACTACCAAGGCGGGCGTCTTCGCAGGCGGCGACGCCGTAACGGGTGCCGCAACCGTAATCTCCGCAATGGGTGCGGGCAAGGTAGCCGCAAAAGCGATTGATGAATACGTCAAAGGCAAATAAAACGCAAAAAAATGAACGGATTTTACTCCGTTCATTTTTTGTTATTCCGAAAAGGACCAGGATGAAATAATGCAGATCCTGTCAATATCAGAAGGATTGTATTTAATATTCAGCTTATCCCCCTTGCGGATAAGGATAAGAGCCTCGTCAGCCTCAAGATATCCTTTAAATACTCTACCGTCCTCGGTGGTAATATACACTGTCGAAACGTTGGATATCATAGCGATCCTGACGTCTGCAACGGTAATCTCTATATTTTCTCCACTATCACCTATATCTATGTCGTTCTGTCTTAAAAGCTTTTTATATGCACTCATAGCATCTGCCTGTGTTGTTCCGGTTGCTACAAGGCTATAGTTTTCCACGTTTACAAGAGCATATAATTCGACAATTCCCGCGGCGTTTTTAAGAACCATAATGTAGGTTGGCTGATTTGATACGTTGATAAGCGAAGGGAAGGATGCAACGTATCCCTTTTCCTGAACCTCACCCTCGGCAGCACCCATAGCAGAATGCTCCTCGGCACCGATTACAGAATAAAACTTATATTCACCGGTGCGAGCGTTAGTAAGAATGAAGCCGATGTTGGATTTGTCGTTGGATACGGCAGAGGTAACGCCGGTGAAATACCAAACGTCATCTTCAAGCACAACGTATCCGAAATCATCGGTTGCCATCTTGCAACCAACGTTACCGATAATGCTGTTAAGGAATCCGCCGGACAGAGTACCGTGCCAGTTGTATTTTTCACTTGCCAGATAGCCGTCAAAGACGATATCAACCCAGGCAGGTGTGTCCTCAACCTTATAGAGCTCGCTGCTTCCGTCGGTGGGATCAAATATTATAACCTCTTCTACGTCCTTCGCACCGAACAGCATAACCTGAGGACGGAAGCAGGAAATAATATAATACGGATTACCTTCATCATCAAGCTCGAAGCTTATAGCGTCAAAATCGAATATCTTCGTAGGATAATCAAATCGCACCTTACGCATAAGATCTTCTCCGAAATATGCACTTTCTGCGTATTTCATAGACGTTTTGAGCTTCATATATTCAGAGCTGCTCTTTACGGGATCGACAATAACTACACCGGGTATACCGTTCTCCCTGTTTCCGATCCACTTAAAGAATCCGTCATATTCAAGGTTTGATACCTTTTTAGGAGTATTCTTGTAGTTTATCTGGGTGTAAACGTCACTGACGGTGTACTGCGAAACGACATTCGACAGTGAGCCGAGAGTTCTGTTTCCAAGCATCTTGGCCGACTCGGTATCCATAAGAGCTATGTTGGTAACCTCGGTCGTTTCGGGCAGATCTGTCGTAAAGCTGGATTCGGTAACTTTAATAATATTTGCGTATGAGCGTGCGTTGAATACGGTGGATGAAATAATATTTCCGAGTACAAGCACGCCGAGAGGGATTGCCACCGCGGTGATTATCCATTTGTTCTTTCCCCAGGCGGACGAATACTTCTTAACGACCTTGCCCTTTGCGTTTTTTACCGTAACCTGAGTCGGGCCAACCTTTATGAATGGAACGCAAGCCGCTACCGTAATTGCTAATACGTAAAGCCAGAATCTCTCCGACATCAGATTAAGCGGCGGAAGGAAAAAGTAGAAGCCGCCGAAGGCAACTACAACGCCTAAAATAACCGAAATAATAATCTTTGCCCTCAGGCTTTTATTTTTAAAAAAGCCCAGCTTTTCCTCAAAGAAAAGAGCGATTTTTACCATATTTTCATCGGGGCTGTTTTTCATTTTTTCACCTCAATAATAATTATATTTTTTTATTCTTTTTTGTGTCCCGGAATACCGTTACCTACACTATTATACACCGAAATCCCCGATTTGTAAATAAAAAAACATATTTTTCTTGACAGTAATAAAAATAAATGCTAAAATATACTCGAAGTAATATGCAAATTTTCTTTTAGGAGCTTTGATATGAAATCCATAAGAGATATATACAAGATAGGCAAGGGCCCGTCCTCCTCTCACACGATGGGACCTGCGAAGGCAATGAGCATCTACGTCAGCGAGCATCCCGAGGCAGAGAGCTACAAGGTGGTTCTCTTCGGCAGCCTTGCCGATACTGGCGAGGGACACGGCACAGATAAGGCGATTGCCGCATCTACAGATAAGGCGGTTGAAATCATCTTCAATACCACCGATCGCGACCTGCCCCACGAGAACACTATGGATATTTACTCGGTAGTGGGTGGCAAGCCTATCGCCAGAATGCGTGTTATGAGCGTCGGCGGCGGTGATATCGAGATTGAGGGCAGAGAGGGCGAGGGTGTAAACCACGTTTATACCGAGAGCAGCTTCTCGGCCATCTCCGAATACTGTAAGCGTGAGGGAATCCGCCTCTCCGACTTCGTATTTATGCGTGAGGGCGAGGGGATCAGAGAGTTTCTTTACGAGGTTTGGACTACGATGAAGAACTCTATCCACGAGGGACTTACTACCTCGGGCATTCTCCCCGGCGGTCTTGAGGTGGAGCGTAAGGCACAGTACCTTTATAACCAGCGTCACATTGACGAAAGCCCCGTTACCCGCGAGAACCGTATCGTTTGTGCCTATGCCTATGCCGTAAGCGAGCAGAACGCCGACAACGGCACTATCGTCACAGCCCCCACCTGCGGAGCCTGTGCGGTTCTTCCGTCGGTGCTTCGCTATATGCAGGAGAAGCACAGCTTCTCTGACGAGCAGATACTGAAGGCACTTGCGGTGGCAGGCCTTATCGGTACGCTTACCAAGACCAATGCCTCTATCAGCGGTGCCGAATGCGGATGTCAGGCAGAGATCGGAACAGCCTGCTCTATGGCTGCCGCCGCACTTGGCGAGCTGTTTGAGATGGGCATCGATCAGATAGAGTATTCTGCCGAGATCGCCTTTGAGCATCATCTCGGTCTTACCTGCGACCCCATATGTGGACTTGTGCAGATTCCCTGCATTGAGCGTAATGCCGTTGCTGCTATGAGAGCGATTAACGCAGTCAGCCTTGCGAACTTCCTTTCGGGCTCGAGAAAAATCTCGCTTGATATGGTTATTCAGACTATGTATGAGACAGGTAAGGATCTGTCTCACCTCTACCGTGAGACCTCTACGGGTGGTCTTGCAAAGCTTTATAAGCCTAAGAAAGGATAGGACGGTATTTTGGAAAAGGAAAAGATTGACAGAATAAACGAGCTTGGCAGAATTGCAAAAACACGCGAGCTTACCTTTGACGAGCAGCGTGAGAGAGCTGCGCTTCGTAACGAATATATTGCGTATTTCAGATCGGAAATCCGTAAGGAAGCTAAAAAGGAGGAACAGACAGATGGCTAAATGTTGTATGTGTGACGTAAATCTTGAGAGGGAGGATGCGCCCCTTCTTTCTATGGGTGCAGCAGGAAGACCAAGACTTCTGTGTGACAGATGTGCAGCTCTTCTTGATACTGCCACTCTCGGCAGTGATTTTGATGAAATAAAGG
>JAZQDF010000337.1:0-4390 GCA_045546635.1 Eubacteriales bacterium | reverse complement strand
GCTACGACCCGACTTTCAGAACGGTCTTCGTGAGGGCGTACAGTCCTTCTCGCTTACCGTATTCTACGATACCGAGACCGTTACCAATGACGGCAAGCACGTTGCATCCAGTATGACAGTTCATCCTCTTACCTCTATGGATGACTACAGAGCCCTTATCGGCAAGTAATTATTTATTATATCCTCTGCCCCACACGGGGCAGAGGAGAACCTATCTTAGAATCTGAAAAACACATTATAGCTTATTAATTCGCACTACTTACTTAAGGTTGAATTTGATCCGTCGCAGGACGGTTGAATATAAAAAATATTAAATTAAAGGAGATATAACAATGGCAAAGTACGTATCTGTTACAGAAGCCCTTGAGTGTGTTAAGAGCGGCGATTACATCGTTACCGGTCTTGGCTCGGCAGAGGGCAGGGAGTTTATGACGAATCTTCACACTATTGCAGACAGGGTAAAGGGCGTTCTCGTTTCCAACTGTCTTCCTATGGGTGCGTATGAATTTATGATCAATCCTGAATACAAGGATAGCTTCAGGACCGAGGGCTGGTTCTACACCCCCCTTCTCAGAAAGGCACATAAGAACGGCAACGTTTCCTTTATCCCCAACCACCTTCACCTTGCGGCAAAGAAGAGACTCTTCTACCGCGAGCCTGACATCTACGTTGGTATTGCTTCGATGCCCGACAAGCACGGCTACGTGTCTCTTTCTCTTTCCAACACCTACGAGATGCAGATGATCAAGAAGGCTAAGACGGTTATTCTTGAGATCAACCCTAACGCACCCAGAACCTTCGGTGACGTTCAGCTTCATATAAACGACGTTGACTATCTCGTTGAGGTGGATTATCCTATGCCCGAGATCGCAGACGCAGTTCCTAATGAAAAGGATCTTGCCATCGGTAAGCTTATTGCAGAGATGATCCACGACGGTGACTGCATCCAGCTCGGTATAGGCGGTATTCCCAATGCGGTTGCTGCCAGCCTTTACGGCAAGAAGAACCTCGGCGTACACACCGAGATGCTTACTACCGGTATGGTACAGCTGGCTAAGGCAGGCGTTATCAACGGCAAGTGCAAGCAGATCAATAACGGCAAGATGGTTGCCGCATTCGCTATGGGTACGAAGGAGCTTTACGACTTCATCGACGATAACCCCGCGGTTGAGATCCTTGACGGCGGTTACGTAAACGATCCCTACACCATTATGCAGAACGACAACCAGGTTTCCATCAACACGACTCTTGAGGTTGATATTACAGGTCAGTGTGCATCCGAGTCTATCGGCTCTGTTCAGTTCTCCGGTACGGGTGGACAGTCTGACACCGCCGTAGGTGCACAGAAGTCGAGAAACGGCCGTTCCATTATTGCTCTTTACTCCACCGCTATGGTAAAGGATCCTGCAACCGGCGAGAGAGTTGAGACCTCCAAGATCGTTTGTCAGCTTAAGACGGGTGCCGCAGTTTCTCTTTCCAGAAACGACGTTGACTACCTGGTTACCGAGTACGGCTGCGTTTCCCTTCGCGGTACAAGTATTGCAGAGCGTGCTCACCGCATCATCTCGGTAGCTCATCCCAAGTTCAGAGACGAGCTTCTTAAGGAGGCTGT
Organism: Eubacteriales bacterium; assembly: GCA_045546635.1. Taxonomy (GTDB): domain Bacteria; phylum Bacillota; class Clostridia; order Oscillospirales; family CAG-272; genus UBA1740. Next base: position 2,778 of record JAZQDF010000337.1, on the reverse strand, counting down.
GGCTCTCGGCATTATCGTTGAGTAAGGTACAGAGCTATGGCAGAATTTTTCTATGAGGGAAAGCGGGTTTACTACGAGGTACACGGCGATCACGGTCAGCCTCTGGTAATACTTAACGGAATTATGATGTCCTGCGGAAGCTGGAAATCCTTTATTCCTAATTTTTCCCGTAATAATATAACTATTCTCGTTGACTTTCTCGATCAGGGGCAGAGCGAGAGAATGACCGAGAGCTATGATCATACCGTTCAGGTAGGCGTGCTTGAGGCTCTGCTCGATCTTCTTCCCTACGAGAAGTACAATATTATGGGCATTTCCTACGGTGGCGAGGTGGCTATTCAATACGCCGTAAAGCGTCCTGACAGAATCAGAAGGCTTGTTCTTGCCAACACCTGTGCCCGCACGTCAGATTGGCTGCGTAAGATCGGTGACGGATGGAACGCCGTTGCGAAAACCGGTGTTGGTGAGGCATATTATCTCACAACCATTCCCGTAATCTATTCTACCGGCTTTTACGAGAGGGAGTCTGCCTGGATGGACAGACGCGAGGGAACTCTTATTCCCTACTTCTCCCGTCCCGACGTGCTGGAGAGCCTTATTCGTCTGACCGACAGCTCGCGTAACTACGATTATACCGATAGGGTAGGCGAGATCAGCTGTCCTACTCTTATCATTTCCTGCTCCGAGGACGGCCTTGTTCCCCCTACCGAGCAGATCCTTCTCCACGAGAAGATCAAGGGTAGTCATTACGTGACTATAAACGGCTCCGGCCACGCAAGTATGTATGAGGATCCCTCATCCTTTGCCGCACTTGTCCTCGGATTTACCAACCTTCTCGACGAGGAGATCAAAATTTAATTTTTGGAGACTGTTATGGAAAAGAAGTTTATATCTATAGGCAAAGAGGAGATCGCGTATCTCGATATCGGATCCGGCCCCGTAGTTATTATGGTGCACGGAAATATGTCCTCCTCTGTTCACTACGAGCCACTTATCAGCCGTATCAAGGATAAGTTCAGATGTATCGCCGTTGACCTTCGCGGCTTTGGTGACTCCAGCTACAACAACCGCTTTGACACACTCGAGGAGCTTGCAGACGACGTGAATCTCTTCACCGAGGCACTCGGTATCGACAGCTACTATCTTGTAGGCTGGTCTAACGGCGGCGGCGTAAGCCTTAAGCTTTGTGCCAAGTATCCCGATAAGGTTAAGAAATTCTTTGATATCGAGGGTGCGGGCCTTAAGGGCTATCCTCTTTATAAGAAGGAAAATTACAAATCTACCGGCTTGCCCTATGCGAGCAAGGAGGAGATGGCCACCGATCCTATGCAGGTTGCCCCCGTCCTAGCAATATTTGCGAAGGGTGATGCCGCTATGATGACATCCATCTGGGACGCTACCATCTATACGGTAAACAAGCCCACCAGAGAGCAGAACGACCTCTGGATGTCCGAGACACTGAAGCAGCGTAACCTTGTGGATCTTGACTGGGCTCTCGCTAATCTTAATATGTCCGACGAGTACACCCCATACGGCAAGGGTGACGGCAGCATAAAGGATATCAGATGCCCGGTCGCACTTACTATGGCGGAAAAGGACGTTGTCGTGCCCGACTATATGGTTCTTGACAACTATAACGCCCTCGGCTCTCTCGCAACCCTTCTTCCTTACGAGAGCTGCGGACACTCTCCTATGGTTGACTGTCCCGACAGACTTGCAAATGACGTTGTGGAGTTCTTCTCAAAGTAAGATTAATCATTTTTCAGACCATATAAAAAGCCCACCGATGAAAATCGGTGGGCTTTCTTTTGTTTTATTCTGTTTTACAACCTGTAAATTAATTTCCGGGGAGAAGGCTGCTCTTTACAAGAATGTAAGCAGAACGAGCGGGAATAGAAATGCTTCCGCTGCAAGTGCCAAGGCTTGTGGTACCTGCGGTCTCGCCGTCACAGATAAGCTCGTAGGATCCGTCAAGAGTGTAGTTGATGGATTTGGATGCCTCGGGGTTGACGATTACGTACGCCTTACCGCCCTTGCCGTCCTCAATCTCAATGGAGAAGCCGGTGTTGTCACTGTGAGCGTAAGTCTTAAAGACGGTGTTGTTGGTGAAGATGTCGATCTTGGTTCTGATTGCACAAAGTCCTGCGTAGTAGAGGAACATCTGGTACTCGTTAGAGGTGGGAGTGAGAGCTTCCCACTTAAGATTGTTGACCTCGTCGCTGGAGCTATAGCTGTTACGGTCGTAGCCGTTAGGATCCTTGGGGTTTGGCTTGGAACGAAGCATTTCCTCGCCTGCCTGGAAGAATGCCATACCCTTGGAAACGAGGAGGATGGTAGCACCGAGGCGGTTCATCTGGAGTCTGTCCTCAACAGAGGAGCCCTTGTTAGCGATGGTAAGCTTATCCCAAAGAGTAGAGTTGTCGTGAGCGGACATATAGTTAACTACCATTGCGGTGGGAGTGTTCCAGCTTGCACCTGCACCCGAGCCAACACCGCCGTTAACGCCGAAGAGAACTCTTCTTCTGGTGTAATCGTCAGTCTTGCCGTTGATGTAGCCCTTGGAGGTATCATCGCTCTCACCCTTAAGACCGGTACGGATAATATCGTTGAATACTGCAACTGCACCTATACCGCCGTTGGTAGCCTTGATACGGTTGATGTTAGCCTGTGTAGCGGGTCTGAGAGTGGGATCGTAGGGATTCTGCATCATTGTCCAGCCCTCACCGTAAAGGAGAGCCTGAGGATCGTATGCGTGAACTGCAGACTCAATGCTCTGCA
>JAZQDF010000336.1:0-7030 GCA_045546635.1 Eubacteriales bacterium | reverse complement strand
TCCTCACCACCACGGTGTTACCCGTGGTGGTGAGTTCTTTTATTTACAATACTTATTTATTAATGCATCAAATTGTTCTCGTTCAAATTCACCTATATAGGCATCATTGAAATATTGATCTGTTTGGCTTACGTATATATCACGCCAATTGCTATCAAATATTTCATAATCACCATTGTTGTATGTGATCTTAATAACTTTTCTATGTTCGTTTGGTTTAAGAACAGCACCATTTTTCAATTCCTGAATAACATAGGAGTATTTCAAAGTATACAGCTCGTCTAAAAATTCCTCTGCATCTTTAACAGCAGCGACTGTATCATAGGTAAGCTTCGAATTTTCATTCGGTAATTCTTGCATATAGGCATCTACAATTTCGAGCGAAGAAATATCACCTCTATCGTTCATAAGGAAAAGTTTAGGTGATTCGAATTCGCAAAGATATTCCATCATAAGAGCATCAAACTGTTCTTCATCAAAAAATCCTATAATTCCATCAACAGCGTGATCATATCCATTTGCACTTTCATATATCAACTTATAAACACCAGAACTCACAATCTCATAATCGCCGTTGATGAATTTGAATTTAATGCCAATTTCGGAATTGCGGAACGAAGTTACTAAACCATTAAACAATGGCATTTTATAAGGAATGGAATAAAACTTTTCCAAGAAAAGATCAACATCTTGAACAGAAACAAGTACGTTCTGGTAATCCTTTCTGATGCTATCTTCGTATGTGTATCTGTTCTCCACTATCTCTATTGATATAATTTCGTCCGTCTCGTGTATGAATCTGTATTTAGTTCTATAGCACGATGAAAGCTGAAGCATCAAACTTAAAAAGATAAGGAGAGAAATTAACTTTTTTATTGCCGTTGCGTGATTCATAGTTTACTCTTTATTTAAAAATATTTATTAAATAGCTCTCTTGCCTACCTTAAATTATCTTGCAAGCGATCTTGAATTACAGCCGAAGGAAATAACCGAGGGAATTGAAAGAGCAATGCAGATCAGACCGTTGGTCAGATTATCAGCCCCTGCTACAAGCTCGGTCCAAATAACCGCAACGCAGGCAAAATCAAGAATCATACAAAGCAGGCCGAACAGCACCCAGCCCGTACCCAGATGAATGCCCTTCAGAATAAGTCCGAGCACACCCACGCCAAGAACGATAAGGCTTAAAAAGAAGAGAATGGCAAGTGCGAGGGCCCCAAGTCCATCGCCATCGGAATTATGCTTCTGAATAGCTATGTAGTTATAAATTGCCATTCCACCGCCAAGCAGGGTGTAAAGAAGATAGATAACGAACGAAACCATACCAACTTTTCTCATAGAAAATCTCCTTTTTCTTTTATTATATCATAATTATTAAGGCTTGTAAACAGTTTTTTTGCCGATGGGAATTTTTTCGCATTTTTAATGAACAAGTGTTCAATATTTTCGGTACTTTTTGCCATTTTGGTGAAAAAGTGCCGTTTTTTTGTGCAAACCTAACAAGTTTTCGCCCCCCTATACCCCCGAAACTTTGGAAGGGTACCATACTTACAAACCGAAAAAAGTGCGGTATAATCATCTCAGTCGGGGGCGATGTGAGAAAAAGCATCGGTCGGCGGAGCTGCAGAGCCGCTGTCCTCGACGTTCTCCCTGCCCGACGGGGCGAGGAGAAAAAACGGGTAGGAGTATCCTACTTTGTAAAAACGACGGACAAGTGCCTGATGCATCGGCAAGAGTCCTGTCGGAAAACGAAACGGAAAGGAGTGACAGAGTGAATAAGAAGCAAAAAAGAAAATATTATCCCGAGCTTGCAGGACGGATGTACAGCTTTTTCATCAGCTATAGCGACAAGGGTGCACCCAGCTTTCATAAGTTCGCGAGGAGCATCGGGATGACCTGTCGGGACATCGAACGCTTCAGGTCGCATAAGGTTTTTGACGAGGCATACCGCGAATGTCAGGAAATCCGAAGAGATTATCTTATTGACCACGCCTTAGACAGACGGTTTGACTCAAGCTTTACGAAATTTATGCTGACACTTGAGGGCGCGCAGGTGTCCGACGGTGAAGACGAGCTTCTTCTTCGCCTGGAGGTAAAGGACTGATGACCATCGATATATCCGTAACGAGAAAGCAGAAGGCATTTATTGATGCGACGGCGTCGGAGGTGCTGTTCGGCGGTGCGGCGGGCGGTGGAAAATCCTACGGCCAGGTGGTCGACGCCCTGCTCTTCGCATTGAAGTACCCGGGCTCAAAGCAGCTGATACTCAGGCGAACCTTTGCAGAGCTTGATAAGTCGCTTATCAGAAGCTCGCTGTCACTCTATCCAAAGGAAATATATTCCTTCAACCAATCAAGCCACACGGGTAGGTTCAAGAACGGATCTATAATTGACTTTGGCTACTGTGCCGCGGAATTTGACGTATATCAGTACCAGAGTGCAGAATACGACGTCATCCGCTTTGACGAGCTTACCCACTTTACCGAGAGCCAATACGTCTACCTTATTTCCCGAGTCAGAGGTGCAAACTCCTATCCCAAGCAGGTCAAATCCTCTACTAATCCGGGCGGTATCGGTCACGGATGGGTAAAGGCAAGGTTTGTAGATCCCTCTCCCGCGGGGGTAGGATTTATCGGCGAGGACGGTATGGACAGAATTTTCATTCCCTCCCTTCTCGACGATAACAGATTTCTGAACGAGGGGGATCCCCGATACCGCGAAAGACTGCTCGCCCTACCCGAGCGAGAGAGAAAGGCCCTGCTCTATGGCGACTGGAATATTTTCGAGGGGCAGTATTTTACCGAATTTGATCCGAAGAAGCATATAGTAACGCCATTTGAAATACCGAGATCCTGGCGAAAATACCGTACAATTGACTACGGTCTTGACAGGCTTGCCTGCCTGTGGATCGCTGTATCGCCCGACGGTACGTCCTACGTTTACCGCGAATTCTGTGAATCAAATCTCACCATAAGCCAGGCGGCAGACGAGATACTGAAGAGAACACCGCAAGACGAGGACATATACGCCACCCTGGCACCGCCTGACCTATGGAGCAGAAGTCAGGAGACGGGCAGAAGCAAGGCGGCGATCTTCTCGGAATTCGGTATTAATCTCACGAAGACCGCAAATGACCGAGAGTGCGGATGGCTTGCGGTAAAGGAGCTGCTGCTCGGCGGTGAGGGAAGGCAGGCAATACGCATATTCTCGGTGTGCACCGAGATAATCAAGTGTCTGCCCGCCCTTACCGTAGATAAGCTTCGCCCTACCGACTGCTCAAACGAGCCCCACGAGATAACCCACGCCCCAGACGCCCTGCGTGGCTTTGCCATTTTCTACGTAAGGCCCGCCGAGGAGGCTCGCGTTATCAAGTGCAGATGGAGTGCGGATATGTGGGAGGACTATATTACAGCTGACGACTCGGGAAAAAAATATCTGAAAAAGAAATACGGAGAACCGAATTGAAAGAAATAACTAAAGAAACTAAAGCAAGGCTTCAGAAATTCAAGGAGCTATATTCGGCGGCACTTATATCCGCCGAGGGCTATCGCGAGAGACTGTGCCGCAATATGGATCAGTATCTGGGCTCTGACGAGATAGACGGCTCTACCGAGAGGGCAAGCGTAGTCAGAAATATTACATACGAGGTAATTGAGAGCGAAATAAACGCCGATATTCCCGTACCAAAGGTGGATACCAGCTGTTACAGTACCATACGCGATCGCAATGCCAGGGCGGTAGAAAGGCTGTCCTCTGCCCTGCGAAGCCGCCTTCCCTTCGAGGAGCTTAACGACCGTGACGAAAGATACACCTATATCTACGGCGGCAGCGTGTTCTATATCGAATGGGACAGCACCCAGACCGATAATGCGGGTGAGGGCAGCGTAAGAGTTCATCTCCTATCCCCGCTCGACTTTATTCCCCAGCCCTCTATCGAGTCGGTTGAGGATATGGAATACTGCTTCCTGCACTTTACCACCACGAGAGCAGAGCTTATGACGAAATACGGTGTAAGCCGTGACAGGCTTTCGCTGGCGGAATGCGAGTATCTTGCCGACCTTGACGATCCCCTCGGAGATGCGGTGGCTATCGTCGTTACCTTCTACAGAGGTGAGGACGGAAGAGTTGGAAAATTCGTCTTTTCAGGCGAGCTTGCCCTTCTTGATATTCCCGACTACTATAAGCGTAAGGTAACCGTTTGTAAGAGATGCGGCAATGACGCAGGCCTCTGTCAATGCGAGGATCCCCTGATCGAATCGGTTAATATTGACACCGAGGAGGTGACGCTGGCAGACGGAAGGGTGGTAAGCATCCCCTTCTACGTACCCGAGAGCTTTCCTATCGTGGTGAGAAAAAACACCATCGGCGATATGACTCTGCTCGGCGGCTCGGACTGTGAGAGGATAAGATCTCAGCAGCAGGCCATCAACAAGGTGGAATCAAGGATCCTGCAAAAGCTGCTTCGTGCCGGAGTAACACCCATAATGCCCGAGGGCACGTCTATTACCCTGTCCAACGCGGTATTCGGGCAGATAATCAAAACCCGTCCAGGCGAAAGTGCCGCGAATTACGGTAAGATCGACACCACACCCGATATTTCCCAGGATATTATGGAGGCCGATCGACTTTACGATCAGGCGAAGCGTGTGCTCGGTATATCAGACGCCCTTCAGGGCCTGGATGCAACCACGGCAGAATCGGGATATGCAAGGCAGCTTAAGATCGCCCGTGCGTCAAGCCGTCTTGAAACGAAGAAGCGTATGAAGCATCTGGCCTATTGCAAGATATATCAGCTTATCTTCAAGCACTATCTTGCATTTGCCGACGAGCCGAGAAGATTCGCCTACCGCGACACCTTCGGCAGAATGCACTTCACCGAGTTCAATCGCTACGACTTTATCGAATGTGATAAGGACGGGAACTATTACTACGACGACTCCTATCTCTTCACGGTGGACACGAACGCCGATGCCCAGTATCAGAGCGAGGCGTTGTGGGAGATAAACCTTAACAACCTGGAGCGTGGAACCCTTGGCGACAAGGACAGCCCCACAACTCTTATGAGATACTGGCAGCTTCAGGACAAGGCCCACTTCCCCTATGCAAGAGAGAACGCGGAGTATTTCCAGGACCTTATCAACAGGCGGTCGGATGCCGGTGATAATATCGAGGAGGCGGCAGAGGGCACAGTCGACCTTAACGAATCTGCCGCCAAACAATAAACCAACCAAGAAAGGAAATAAAAATGAAGAAAAAGGAAAAAAACGTATATGCAGACCTCTCTAATAAAAAGATTATTGCACCCAATAAAAGAGCTGATCAGCCCAAGGGCAAGAAGATCGTCGGCGGAGACCTCCGAGTCAGAGAGGGAAAGTGATATGCCGCTATACAATTCGATAGAAGAGGGTGCAGAGAGCATCGATACTGCCGCTATAGAAATCCACCGAGAGACCGAACGCGGTGAGAGCGATGAGGATACGGCCGCCGAGACCTGCTGTGATAATACCGCAGATCGGGACGCTGACGAGTCGGAGGAGGGTGAAGCGGCCCCCTTCCCCTCCGCTGTGACAGGCGGCAGCCGAGCCCACCTTACGTCCAGCGTGCCCAGGGCGGCAAGGGTCCCTCGCGGTGTGCTTACAAAGGGCGAAATGGCAGAAATACGCAGTATTTTCGGCGATATGGACGATGCCGAAATACAAAGACTCTATAAGAGAGTAACAAAATAAAAAAGAAAGAGAGATAAAAAAATGATAATTTATTCCAAGTCAACCAACACAGCAAATGCCGCAATAGGCAAGCTTGAAACCCCCATCAAGATGATAATCGAGCACGAGAGCGACCTGCTCAGCAAGAAGGGCGGCGTGTGCGACGCCCTGTTCAACGTAGAGAAGAGCAACCGCTTCGGCGAGACCATCGTCGGTGGCAATGAATTCGGCATTTTCGCTGCAACCGCCGAGGGTGAGGCTGCAGAGCAGGATACCGTGGTAGAAACCTACAGCAAGTTTATCGAGCACATTCAGTTTATGAAGGAGTTCGTGATCTCCGCAGAAATGATGGAGGATGCCAATTACGGCATCGCTGCAGATGCAAAGCACAGAGCCGAGAACTTTGCCCGTGCATACTACAAGACCATCAACAGGATCTGCGAGGCAGCTCTCATCGGCGGCACCTCTCCCGTAACCTCCTACGCAGGCACATCCATCAGCCTTACCTCAGGAGACGGTGTTCCCCTCTTCTCCTCAAACCATCTCTGGGGTTCCAACTCCGACACCTCGGGCAAGCAGAGCAACTACTTCTGGGGTGATATCTTCGGCAAGGGCACCAGCACCTCCAGACAGTACAGCACCGACGTGTTTGAGGAATCGCTCTACGCCCTTGCAGCCAAGCTTCGCAATATGAAGGATGAGAGAGGTGACGCCCTCGGCTATACCGCAGATACCATTATCATCCCCGGCAACAACCCGAAGCTTGAATCCATCGTAAAGAAGGTTTGCGGCTCTAACGGTACGCTCGGCACGAGCTACAACGACATTAACCTTCACTACGGCAACTGGAACGTAGTGGTTCTTCCCTCCTGGCAGCCCGATGATATGAGAATTATGGTTATGTCAAGCGAGGCGAACAAGAATATGTGCGGCAATATGTTCTTCAACCGCGTGCCTCTTACCGTAACCAACTGGGTGGATCACCACACCGGTAACTATATCTGGAACGGCAGATGCCGCTTTGGTGTAGGATTTGGCAGCTACAAGCACATCGCTCTGGCTGTTGACTCCGAGACCGAGGTATCCAAGGCGCAGAACATAAAGGAATGATAAGATAAAAAGGCAGGTGAAAGTATATGACCTTTTCAAAATTAGCCGCCGACGTTGCCCTTCTCGGCTATGAGGGTGGCCTGGAGGATTGCGCACCTCTTATAACCGCCACAAATCTCGCCCTGCGTGAGCTGTACTCCTCAAGGCCTGTGTCAAAGACCGTGAGATTTGCCGCAAGGGGCATCAAGCCCATTCTCTACTGCAAGGAGAGGACC
>JAZQDF010000335.1:0-2134 GCA_045546635.1 Eubacteriales bacterium | reverse complement strand
TTGTCTTCCTAAGACCGCTTGGCCTTCCGACTTCCCTTTGAGAAGAAGATCAAGGGCGGTAAAAAGGCAAGGAACGAGGCTTATGCCGTAAGATCTCTTGAAATAATTCAGAATTACAGTTTTTTTGAAAATTAATCTATGATTAATCTATGAGAGGAGTGTTGATATGGCGATCGGAAGAGATGCACTTGAGCTTTTTGATAGGCTTGGATATATATTTAATGATATTTCATACCTTGACGCCGCCCTGACTCACTCCTCATATACAAACGAGCTTCGCTCCAGGGGAATGCGGGCCGAGTCCAACGAGCGTCTTGAATTCCTCGGTGACGCCGTGCTCCAGCTCGTTATCAGCGAGCATATTTACTCCTCCTACTCAAGACATCGCGAGGGGGCCCTGACTAAGATGCGTCAGCAGCTTGTATGTGAGAGGACGCTGGCAAGGATAGCAAGGAGTATCGACCTGGGCAGCTATATAAATCTCGGAAACGGTGAGGAAGCAAGCGATTGCAGAAGCCGACCGAAAATTCTTGCCGATGCACTTGAGGCGGTGATTGCTGCTGTTTACCTCGACTCGAAGGGCAGGGGTGACGGATATAAGGCCGTTATACTTAAGCTCTTTGACACCGAGATAAAGAAGGCGTCCCAGGGCAGCTCTGATTTCAAAACCAGACTTCAGCAGCTTGCCGAGCAGGACGGTGCGGCGGTTCTTGAGTACCGCGTTATTGAGGAGGCCGGTCCACAGCACGACAAAAGCTTCACCGTCGCCGCCTTTATTAATAATAACGAGGTGGGCAGGGGATCAGGTAAGACCAAGAAGCTTGCTGAAATGCAGGCGGCTAAAATAGCACTTCAGCTGTTTGGTGTTTCCGTATGAGACATATAAATATCCCTGTTTTCATTCCTCATCTTGGCTGTCCGAATCAATGTGTGTTCTGTAACCAACGGAGCATTTCGGGTGTAAAGGAATTTAATCCGGATAGCGTTACGTATGAGATCGACAGAGCTCTTTCAACCGTTTCCCCGGAGGATGAGGCCGAGATCGCATTTTTCGGTGGCTCCTTTACGGGGATAGACAAAGATCTTATGATTTCTCTTCTTGAGATTGCTGGAGGATACGTTAAGGCCGGTAGGGTAAAATCTATCAGATGCTCCACCCGTCCCGATTATATTAATGAGGAAATTATTGCCGTATTAAAGCGTTACGGCGTTAATACCGTCGAGCTTGGCCTTCAGTCAAGCTGTAACAGAGTCCTTGAATTATCAAAAAGAGGACATAATTTTGAGGCAGAACGTAAGGCCTGTCGATTAATCGTAGAAAATGGCATACAGCTTATCGGTCAGATGATGATCGGGCTTCCAGGCTCGGATTTAAGAAGCGAGCTTGAAACGGCAGAATTTATTGTCCGTTCGGGAGCCGTAGGTGCGAGGATTTATCCTACGGTTGTCTTTCGCGATACCGAGCTTTGCTCTATGACAGAGATGGGAGAATATACTCCCTTGACGCTTGATGAGGCTGTCAGCAGATCTGCGGCGGTGCTGGAGGTATTTATCTCGGGTGGCGTTGAGGTTATCAGAATCGGACTTCAGGCAAGCGAGAATTTATCCGATCCCGAGTGCTTTTTTGCCGGGCCAAATCACGCGGCACTTGGCGAGCTTGTGATCGGCGAGGTATACTATAATAAAATTTTGAAAGCACTCTCCGATATGAATTTATCGGGGGATGAAAATATAACCGTTCGTGTCTCGCACGGTGCTTTGTCAAAGGCTATAGGACAGAACGGTAAAAACAAGCTTCGACTTAAGGAGAGATATAAGAATATCCGCTTTGGCGAGGCAAAGGGGATTTCCCCCTGGGAAATTTCATTAACTTACAATGGAGAGACGAAATGTATTTAAAATCATTAGAGCTTCACGGCTTTAAATCATTCCCGAACAGAACGGTGCTTCACTTCGAGCGTGGTGCAACGGTAATCGTAGGCCCTAACGGAAGCGGTAAATCGAATATTTCCGACGCGATGCGTTGGGTTCTCGGCGAGCTTTCGAGCCGTAATATCCGAGGCACAAGGATGGAGGACGTTATCTTTGGCGGTACGGACGACCGTCGTCCGATGGGCTTTGCCGAGGTATCGGT
>JAZQDF010000334.1:0-11796 GCA_045546635.1 Eubacteriales bacterium | reverse complement strand
CGACTTTAAGGTTACGGGCCAGAGCTACCTTATCGGTCTGTTCATCACCGCCCTGAGATCCCCTCTCGGTCTTATTCTTATAGTAATAGTTCCTTCACTCGTTATCATCGGCTTTGAGGTCGTTAAGATCCTTAAGATGCTTAACGCCGATAAGAAAAAGAAGAATGATGAGGAGAAGGAAAAGCAGCAAAGCGAGCTTGACGAGCTTAAGCGTAAGCTTGCCGCACTTGAAGCACAGGCTGCAGCGAGCAGCGAGGCAGAGAAGCCTGCCGAAGCCCCCGAAGAGGTTAATAACGGCGATACGCCGTAAAAATAAATTATAAAAAAATTATATAAAAGGAGAAACAGTATGGAAATTTTATTTATGGTGTTTATGGTAGTTGTTTCCGTTATGGCACTCTTTGCTGTAATGGTCGTGTTCAGAGACATCGTAAAAGAGATCCTTGACGCGAGAAGAGAACGAGACGCCAAGAAGTCTCAGCCTGCAGTAGCAGAGCCCGCTCCCGCACCTGCACCCGCTCCTGTAGTAGAGCCCGCTCCTGTAGCAGATCCCGAGCCTGTGGCAGAGCCTGAGCCCGTGGCAGAGCCCGAGCCCGTGGCAGAGCCCGAGGCAGAGGATGACGGAACGGTTAAGTTCTCTGCAGGACAGCAGCAGACCCTTGAGGAGAAGTATCTCGAGCTTCCTAACGAGGCAAGAGGCTGGTATGATGAGATCATCAGACACGCTTCTATGGTTGAGGGCAGCAAGCGTTTCAAGAACACACGCTATGAGGAGTACAAGCTGGGTAACGCCCGCATCGTTCGTATGCTTATCAAGCGTGGCATAGTTCACTGTGAGTTCATTCTTCACAACCCCGATTTCAAGAACTATGTAAACGAGAACAAGATCTCCGTAAGACAGTCGGCTACCACAATGCGTATCGACAGCAGAGAGACTGTTGATGCTGCGAAGAACAGTATCGATATCGTTGTAGCTGCTATTGCCGAGGAGAAGGAGTACAAGAAGCAGCTGGCAAGAGAGAAGCGTAAGGCCGCAAAGGCAGCCGCTGCGAGCGAGGAAAAGTAATCCCGGGTGTCGCGTGACACTCAAAATATAAGAGCAGTGCTCTGATGTATTGATGTTTGACGTAAGCGATTACGTTTACATAAAATATCTTGCAGTCTCGAAATCCGTAGATAAGGAGGTAACTCAATTTGAAAAGAAGAAGCGTGCTTATGTCCTGCGTGACGGTTATGCTTTGTCTGGCACTCGTTGCAGGCGGTACTTATGCACTATTCTCCGATCAGGTAACTCTTACGACGCACCTTAAGGCAGGTACTCTGGATATTACTCTTATCCGTACCAATCTCGAAACCAAGGCACTTGATAACACCACCGGATTTCTCGTTGGCTCCACCGATGCCGAGCCCGTTGATTTCTCAAGACCTAATAACAGAAACGTATTTAACATTGAAGAAGGTCACAAGATCGTTCCGGGCTGCTCGTACGATGCTACGTTAGAGATCACGAACAACACAGACGTGGCGTTCGCCTACTGGGTAGAGGTCATTAACAGAAATTCCGAGGATATTCCCCTCGGTGATCAGCTTATGATTACCGTGACGATGGACGATGCCGAGTTTTATCAGAAGCTCAGCGAAGGAGTCTTCATCGGTAGCGATTCGAAGCCCGTTGGTATGCTTATGAAGGGCCAGGCTGACAGCTTTAACGTCAAGCTTGAATTCCTTGATCTGCCCAACAACAACGCTGCGAAGAACCAGACGCTCAATTTCGATATTGTGGTTCACGCAGTCCAGCTTACTGAAGCACCCGGACCTTAATCGGTCACGCAAATCCCATTATTTCAGTTAACTCATCAGGTCTCGGTAGCAATACCGCGGCATTGAGTTATTATAAATGAAAGCAAAATAAAAAAATATAAACAAAGGAGAAAAACCAATGAAAAAAACAATTTTGCTTACATCGGTTATGACAATCGTTCTTTGCGTTTGTCTGATCGCAGGATCCACCTTCGCACTGTTCACCAGTGAGGCTGAGATGAACATTGCAATCACCTCCGGTAACGTAGAGCTTACCGCATCAATCGCTGCAGTAGATCTCTACTCTGTTAGACCTGTTAACGCAGGTGAGACCGCAGAGGTTACCGACGAGAACGGTGCTGGCTACGTTTACGAGCAGCAGCAGAACGGTACCTTCGCTAACGGCGGTACTGCAGCTCTCAACAACGACGCCAACGAGCTTACCCTCTCTAAAATCACTCCCGGTGACAAGGTTGTAATCAACGTTGCAAGCAATAACGCCAGCGACGTAACCATCAAGGCACGTTACACCGTAGAGGTTCTTTCCGGTGAGGAACTTGCTCAGGGACTTGTTATCACTCTTAAGGATGCAAGCGGCAACGCTATCGATACCCTTGTAGGTCTTGACAGCTACATTTCCGCTTGGGAGACTCTTACTGAAGGAAATCAGCTTGCTGCTACCACTCTTGAGATTGAGCTTCCCGTAGATGCAGGCAACGAGTATCAGCACAACGCTATCCTCGCTCAGAACCCCAACTACAACGGCGTAGCAATCCAGATCTTCGTTGAGGCAGTTCAGGGCAACGCTAACGTTCAGTAATTTTAGCAACCCGAAAAGCCTGAGCACAGCGAGGTTAATGACCATTTAACACAAAGTGCTGAGAAAACAATTTTTAGGTAAACTAATCTTAGGCAAAGGAGGTAAGGATGATGTTCCGTTCTAAGGATGAAAAACTGAATAACAACAGCACGATCATTATGGCGGGACTTGTCATACTGCTTTGCCTGGTTTCTCTGGTGGGTGCAACCTACGCACTCTTCACCAGTAATCCCGATGACGGAAAAATAGGTATTATCACCACCTCGGGTAACGTCAAGGTTGACATCGTGTCCGCAGAAACCGAGACTTCTCTTAAAGGCGAGGTTCTCTATTTTGAGACCAAGGACGGTGACAGCACAAGCGACGGCATCCTCTTCGAGCCGGGTGCAACATTCTACACCCAGGGCTTTAAGGCGAAGAATATCGGCGATATTCCTATTAACTTCAGAATGTACATCAGCGAAGATGACAGTATTGATATGGCGAGATTCGACGAAGCCTTTGAATTCTACATCTGCACCGATCCTCACAACCTTGATACCGCTAAGAAGCTTATTGACTTCACAGGCAGGCTTGAGGTAGGGCAGAGCAGCGATACCTTCTACCTTATAATAAAGATGAAGGAAACCGCTAACAATGATTTCCAGGACCAGACCTACTCGGGTATCGGTATTACCGTATGTGCGGTACAGGGTAACGTTAAAATTGAAGGGATAGACACAAATGAATGATCAAGTAAAAAAGATTCTGAATATTGTGACGAAGGTTTTGACCTGGATCCTCGTTGCCTTTACCGTTGCTATGATGGTGTTCACCATCTTTACGGTGCTTACGGTGAATAAGAATGAGCGAAGCATCTTCGGCTTCAAGTTCTACATCGTACAGTCCGACTCGATGAGTAAGTCGGAGAACAACGCCGACCTCGACGTTCACTTCAATGCAGGTGACATTATCATTATCAAGAATCTTAAGGATCCTACGGTGCTTCAACGCGGTGATATAATCGCCTTTATGTCTACTAACAAGGACAGCTACGGCGAGACCATCACGCATATGATCCACTCGGTGCAGAAGGACCTTGGCGGCAACGTGGTTGGCTATCGGACCTACGGTACCAACACGGGGGCTATTGACGAGGAGCTCGTCACTCCCGAATACGTTCTCGGTAAATATACCGGAAAGCTGCCGGGCGTCGGCCATTTCTTCGCCTTCGTAAAGTCCACACCGGGTTACATCGTTTGTATCCTCGTTCCCTTCCTTCTGCTTATACTCTATAACGGCGGCAACGTCATCCGCCTGTTCCGTAAATATAAGAAGGAGCAGACAGATGCACTTAACGCTGAGAAGGAGCAGATCGAGAGAGAGCGTGCTGAGAACCAGCGTATGATGGCTGAATTGCTTGAGCTTAAGGCACAGCTCATCAAGAACGGCGGCACACCTTCCGCCGAACAGTCCGCAGCGGATAGCTCCAATGCGGCAGACTCTGACGCAAATAACGCGTCCGAGAACACCGACTCCGATGCAAAATCGGACGAGGTTAATTAAGTTAACACAGTTAGTCCATAAATACTTGAAAAAGGAGGAAAAACCTAAATGACTAACAATACTACAAAGCGTGCTCTGATATCCAGTGCAGTAGCACTCGCACTTTGCTTCGTTATGCTCGTTGGTACAACCTTCGCTTGGTTCACTGACGAGGTTTCCAGCGACAACAACGTAATTAAGACCGGTACTCTTGATGTCCAGCTCTTTATGCACGATGCTAACGGTGACCACGAGATTACCGATTCTTCCGAGCCCCTCTTCGGCAAGGATTCTTCAACCACCGCTAATGCAACCACCTCCGACACCCTTTGGGAGCCCGGCAAGACTCAGACCGTTTACCTTTCTATCAAGAACAACGGTACCCTTGACCTTAAGTATAAGGTTGCTATCGATGTTACCGGTGTAACTAAGAATCTCCACGAGGTTATGGAGTACATCATCACTCCCGATGCTCAGTACAACAATGTTGCCAAGGCTGATCTTGATTGGACCCAGGGTATCGCAGTTAACGAGGGCGTTAACGTAGGTGCTGAGGACGTAGCTCTTAAGGTTGGTGAGACTCACTACTTCGCTCTCTCCGTACATATGGATGAGTATGCAAACAACGATTATCAGGATGGCAGCATCACCTTCAACCTTAAGGTTCTTGCAGGCCAGCTCGCATCCGAGTCTGATAGCTTCGATAACCAGTATGATGCAAACGCAGGCTACGGTGCACCTCTCGCAAGCGTAGAGGGCGGCGATGCTAAGCCCGTTTCTGCTACTCGTGGTATGGGCGGTACTGCCGAGACAATGAATCTTGTAACCTCTTACGTATTCAGGACCACCGAGACCAAGGATGAGGCTAAGCAGAGCCCCTACAGATACTATCATGCAGATTTTGTAGTTAAGGCTAATAAGGACATTGCTGCAGGTGCAGTTGGTCTTGTAGGCTACTATGAGGCATTCTGTGAAGATTACAACGACGGTAACTGGGTTGCTATCGTTGATGAGAACCAGGATGTTCCCGCTGGCACCGAGATTCGTCTTCTTGAGCTCCTTCTTAACGGTGGTTCTATGAACTACGAGGAGCTTTGCGAGTGGGTTCCCGAGTTCCACTGCGGTATTGCAAAGCTTGGTAACGTTGAGGCAGGCACTACCATCACTGTAGAGCTTCGTCTCTATGAGACCACCAAGGATCCCGCTCTTGATTCCGGTGCTGGCAACGGCCCCGCTAACATCGAGACCGGCGAGTTCATCACCGTTGGTGTTTACGACTACACCTTCAACTAATCTCTAGTCAGATTAACCCTCCCCGACCTTCGGGTCGGGGGGCAATAAAAGCGTATAAATAATTATAATGTAGAGATTTATGCGTTTTTATTGCCAATGGCAACTTTCATTCGCACATATACTCGCACCTATCAAACAAACAATAGGAGTGTCTATTATGCAGAACACAAAGCATTCTATTAAAACAAGTCTGACGGCATTACTCTTATGCTTCGTAATGCTTGTTGGAACTACGTTCGCCTGGTTTACCGACGAGGTTACCAGTGCTAACAATATTATCAAGGCAGGCAACCTTAAGATTGGTATGTCCTGGTCTGTGGATAATGCTAACTGGAACGAGGTAGAGGAGGACTCCGATCCTATCTTTAACCATTTAACCTGGGAGCCCGGCTACACCGAGGTTCGCTACGTTAAGGTAAGAAACGATGGCTCGCTCGCCTTCAAGTATCAGATGGCAATTAACCCCAACGGCCCCGTTGATAAGCTTGCGGAGGTTATTGACGTCAGCTACGACGTCGTAACGGGCAATGACGCCTTCGTCGCTCCAACCGCTGATGATAAGCAGGGCAGTCTTACTAAGGTTGGCACGCTTGATCAGCTTATCGATGAAAACGGCATAGTTGCAGGCGGTGTTCTCCTTCCTGCAAATGAGCTTGTAGAGAACTACTATTCGGGCGAGATCGTTATTTGCATCAGTCTACATATGGATGAGTACGCAGGCAACGATTATCAGGATAGCTCCATCGGTACTGACTTCGGCATCAATCTCTATGCAACCCAGTTTGATTACGAGAATGATAGCTTTGACAACAGCTACGACGATGATGCAACCTGGCCCTATGAGATGAATTTTGATACTACCGTAAGTCTCGGTAGCGTTCAGACTCGCGACAACGAGCTTATAGAAGAGCTTACCATCAGGTTTAACGATAGCATCTATGCTATACTTCCCGCGGGTGTAAAGCTTGCCGACGGTATTGACAGCCTCAGCTTCTCGGGCAAAACGGTTGAAAACGCCAACAACATCATTGTTGAGGATGCTGACAAAACACAGAGCTACGATATTCATATCGAGGGCATCGCTGACGATAATCAGCAGCCTATAAAGGTTTATCTCGGTGCCATCCTTGATAAGAATATAAGCGACACCTCGCTGAAGCTTTATCACGAGAGCACCCCTATGACAAGGGTTAACAG
Organism: Eubacteriales bacterium; assembly: GCA_045546635.1. GTDB lineage: Bacteria > Bacillota > Clostridia > Oscillospirales > CAG-272 > UBA1740. The sequence goes on along the minus strand of JAZQDF010000334.1, from coordinate 5,162 downwards.
CGTCGCAGATTTTGCAAGCAATAACCAGTTTACTTATGACCCCGCAACGGGCAATGTCGTGCTTTACGTAGATAATTTCTCGGTATTCTCCAGCATTCAGACAGAGGCTGACGAATGGGATGGAACTTTGGATATATCTTGGTACGATGTAAATAAGACTGAATTCACTCTCACAACCGCAGAGCAGTTTGCGGGCTTCAGAGATCTTGTTGACAAGGGCAACACCTTCGCTGGCAAGACTGTAAAGCTTGGTAAAGACATTGATCTTAATAACAAGTCCTTTGATCCCATTGGCTTCGGCTACTGGAATGAGTCGAAGGTTGTAGACGGCACAGACACAAACACTGTATTTATGGGCACCTTTGACGGTGGAAACCATACTATCTATCATCTTCACCAGAACTGCTGGGAGCTTGATCCCGATAAGGAAAGCTACAGCACCTACACCTACAGCACCGCGGGTGCAGGTCTCTTCGCCTCCATTAAGGATGCTACAATCAAGAACCTTGCGGTAAGTGGTGCGGAAATCGTTTTCGAGTGCGTTGATATGGGCGTAGTCGTTGGCTATGCACAGGGCACCTGTCACTTTGAGAACATCGTTGTTACCGACTCCAAGATCGCAAACTACAACCGCTACACAGGCGGCGTTGTTGGTGAGGTCAGCTACGGTCCTCACGGCACCGATACAAACAAGGGCTACAGCCACACCTTCAAGAACGTTACCGTTGACTCTACCGTTACCGTATCAGGCCTTTGGGGCTCCTTCGGCTGCGGAATGGGCGGCGTAATCGGCGGTAAGTGGGGAGATGCTACCGTCCATATGGAGAACGTTGTTTCCGCTCCCGTAATGGACGTATATAATGACGTTGTTTCTGCTTATCAGTGGTACGCATTCCGTGGCTGCGGTATGCTTATCGGTCACACCGAGGAGCCTTACTCCGACGGCAGACACTCTGGCACCGCCGAAGCAAGCTTCCTTACCTGTAATAATGTTAAGGTTTACTACGGCGATTGGGTAGAATATCACTACTATGAATTTGAAAACCAGGACAGCAATACAGGCAAGAGCTATCCTTGGGTAAGAGCAGAGGCAGGTAATTATTGCGACGCCTTCTCCAACATCAGATACGGTGTTCCTACCCATGACGGCGTTCCCGTTACTGCAAGTAATGCAGATGAATATGATACTGACAAAGTAACAATCGTCTTCGACCAGCTTTACGGTGCAGACCGCGGTATGTACGGTCAGGCAGCTCATCCCGGCGTAACCGTTAACTATAAGGCTACCAAGACAATTTATTTCCAGAACAACTGGAAATGGACGGATGTAAGGCTTGTATATTGGTGTGTAAATGGTGATGATAGATGGACAACAATAGATGCTAACGGAATATCTATTGACGGTATGAAACATACAACCGATGGCACCTATGACATTTATCGTATTGAGCTCCCCGCTTATGTTGCAGGATTCAAATTCACTGGTTTTGATAATACTACCAATAATCGAAATGAGACTCCCGAGGTTTCGGAGGAGAGCATCATTGATGGAAACATTTATTGGATGTGGTATGATTCTGTAGAAAAACGCAATGAAATGGTTGCTAACAAGTACAATGGTGGAGATTTTGATACTCACGACATCTACCTTGTAGGAAAAGCGTTGAATGACTGGGCTGTATCGGATGATTATAGACTTACGCCTTCAGCTGATGGTAAGACCTGGACAGGAACCTTTACTATTGATGAACCTACTGAAGTTAAGCTTTATAATAAGTTAATTGTAAACTATAACAGCCGCTTTATTGCAGAAAAAGGTGCTTTAAACAACTCCAACACAAGCCTTTCTCCCGGAAAATATAAGTTCACATATTCTGTTGAAAACAACAATTTCACTTATGAGATGACGGAAAGAAAGATTTATCTTGAGCCGACGAGTGACTGGGACAAGGATAATGCTCGCTTTGCAGCTTATGTCTGGATCGATGGACAAGGTGATGCTTGGTATGATATGACGGATTCTGATAAAGATGGAGTTTATGAGTGTTATATCCCTATAAAGTATTCTAAAATCATATTATGCCGTATGAATGGTTCAAAGAAAACTAATAATTGGGATAATAAGTGGAATCAGACAGTAGATCTTTCAGTTCCTTCAGATGGTAAAAATCTGTTCACTATAACTAATCCTTGGGGCAATGATAGCAATGGCAAAAAAGCTACTGGCTCCTGGTCCACAAAATAACTATTAATTCCCTCACAACCCAGCCCCCGACCCTTCGGGGTCGGGCGGCAATAAAAGGGCATAAAAGTGAAGCCGACTTTACATTTTGTGCGTTTTTATTGCCGCAAGGCACTGAAATTGTTTATTAAAAATTGAGATAAAAAAGGAAGGAATTAAGAAATGAAAGAAACGAAAAGATCATTTCTGACAAGCTGCATATCGCTGCTCTTATGCTTCATAATGCTGCTTGGCACCACCTTCGCCTGGTTTACCGATATGGCAGTAAGTGCCAACAACGTTATCCAGGCGGGCAACCTTGATATCGAGCTTCAATGGTCGAAGGACGGTAATATCTGGCACAATGCCGGTGGCATTGGCGACCAGCCCATCTTCAACTATGATAAATGGGAGCCCGGCTACACCGAGGTTCGCTACGTTAAGATAAAGAACGAGGGCTCGCTCGCCTTCAAGTATCAGATGCTCATTAACCCCAACGGCCCCGTTGGTACGCTTGCCGAGGTCATTGACGTCAGCTACGACGTCGTAACCGACAATGCGGACTTCGTTGCTCCCACCGCGACTAACAAGCAGGGCAGTCTTGATAAGGTCGGCAAGCTTAATAACCTCATCAATGCGAACGGCACCGTCGCAGGCGGCGTCCTCCTTCCTGATGGCGTTACCAAAGAAGGCTACTACACAAATGAGATCGTTCTCTGCCTCAGCTTACATATGGATGAGTATGCAGGCAACGAGTATCAGAACCTCTCTATCGGCGGTACCTTTGGCATCAAGCTTGTTGCAACCCAGTTTGATTATGAGAACGACAGCTTTGACAACTCCTACGACAACGGTGCAACCTGGCCCGATACCTTCGTAGGCAATAGTGCAAGCTCGACCGTAACTCTCAATTCCGATAACACCCTTGCCTCTGAGGTCACAATGACCAGCCCCGACGGCAAGATCTCCGCGACTCTTCCCGCAGGCACTATGATGGAGCAGGGAACGACCTCCGCCACCCTTAACGTCTACGAGGTAGAGAATAGCGGTGCCAACATCACTCTTAACGAGGACGAGGCATCCCGCTCTATCGACGTCCACGTAAACGGCGTAGCCGAGGGCAATACCACCGTAATGGCTATCACCGTAAAGGAGCTTCTCCCCACCGGTCTTAATATGGGTAACCACCGCTTCTACCACGTAGAGAACGGCAATACCGTAGAGATGACTCTCCTCCCTGTCGGTCAGACACCCGTACATAATAATTACGAGTACGATCCCGCCACAGGCGACGTAGTTCTCCACCTTGCATCCTTCTCTGAGGTTGCCGTAGTTGCCGAGCCTCCCAAATGGGAAGGTAGCGTTGACCACTCTTGGTATGATGCAGACGAAACCGAGCTTGTTATTGCAAACGCAGACCAGCTCTGGAGCTTTAGCCAGATCGTCGGCGGTATGGACGGTCAGACACAGGATTCCTTCAAGGGCAAGACCGTAAAGCTTATTTCTGACATCGACCTTGGCGACGAGGAGTCGGAGAACAACCCCGACCTCATCTTCTACCCCATCGGCTATTACAACTCCGAGGGAACCTACGATAGAACAAACACCGCCATCACCTCCGGTTTCAAGACCTTCGAGGGTACCTTTGATGGCAACGGCCACACTATTTCTAACTTCTACCACAACACCTGGGAGATGAAGGGCGACCACGACTGGTATAGCCCCGAGGAGCAGTATTACCGCGACGGTATGGGACTCTTCGGCAGAGTTTATAAAGGTACTGTAAAGAACCTTACCGTGTCTGACTTCTCCTCCGACGGTGAGATCGCGACCACAGGCGTTATCGCCGCTTATGCGGACGGTGCCACCTTCGAGAACATCGCGATATTCAACTGTAACCCCCGCGTTTATAACATCGGCAACGGCGGTATCGTCGGCTGCGTCGGCTGGTATGCGAAGGAAGCAGGCCTCCAGACCACCTTCACCAACATCACCGTTGACAACTCTAACAAGATTTCTGCCCTCTGGGGCTCCTATGACGTAGCCTGCGGCGGCATCGTTGGTCAGTATTATCCCACCAGCGGCCAGACCTCTGCAGGAACACCCAAGAACGCCGGCATCGAATTTAATAACTGCCACGTCTCCGCAGTAATGGACGTCTACAACGACGTTTGTGCAAACTACCAGTACTACGCATACCGTTACACAGGTATGCTGATCGGCTCCGTTCGTGAGAACGTTGAACAGAACGGTCACGTATATCCCAATATGACCGGAATCACCGCCAGCGGCTGCACCGTTCACTTCGGAACCTGGAACGATTACTACTACTGTGAGATCATTGACAACACAACAGCATCCTACACCCACGACTATCAGATGAGCCGTCTTGTACAGGTAAAGGCAGTAAATGGCACAACAATCACTCCTCTCGAGGGTGAGCCTTTTACAGTTCCTTCCTCTGGCAGATATAACTATGTTGTAGTTAATGGCGACCACGCGTCAGAAAACGCAACCTGCTATCACTTTAAGGATGGCAAAGTATGGAACCACACAGATGGTGGTTATCACAATGGCCAGAATGGTGAAAAGTTCATCGACGAAAACGGTGATGGCATTGGCGACCTTAAGGAAGATAAGCAGCACATTTACCTTGAATTCAACAACCTCGTCACCGGCTACGGCTGGGGCGTAACCTCCAAGGGCGTTGACGACCTTGATGGCGTAACTATCCTTGATAGAGAGGTTGGTGACTCCGTTGTAAAGTTTGAGGGCAAGGTAACCGAGCTTGCAAACAACAAGGAATATAAGCTTGGTGATATATTCTCTCTTGCAGAAGGTTATGATCCTAACGTAATTAAGCTTGTTCACGGTGCTATTTCCGTTGGAGTAACAAACCTTGATGAGAAAGGTAATGTTCTTGCTACATTCGAGCGTAATA
>JAZQDF010000333.1:0-12644 GCA_045546635.1 Eubacteriales bacterium | reverse complement strand
TCAAGGCAAGGCTCAAGGAAGCCCTGGAGGATTTGAGGGTAGCCGGGCTACGGCTGAAGGAGGCTTCCCTTATCCTTCTCGGAACGGAACAAGCAACCAGTAACAAGTAACACTCTACGGATATGAAAAATATACTCGGTACTCAACTCTACAACCAGACGGAGGTAGCTTCCCTCCTCGGAGTAACTACCAGCACGTTGAGAAAGTACATTAAACAAGAGAAGCTCAAGACTACCCTTATAGGCGGGAAGCAATACATTTCGGAGGACGAGATAAAGAGATTTATAAACGTACTCCCTCCGTTGAAGTAGTGACCGCTATAGGAGAATATAGTAATACGCAAAAAAACGGCTATACTTCAATAAAGTTTGCATTACAGAAGTATAGCGGAGAAGGAGGTAACTATGGCAAGACTCAAGCTCTCCAGCGAGGAGAAGGAGAAACTCCTCAACGGGATAAATGAAGCACAGCGGAGGCTGGCGAACTGGGACGGAGATATAACGGAGGAGGACGCTCGCCTTCTACTGAAGGAGACTCTCTCGGACGCTCTTGTCCTGGTACTGAAGAATCACAAGGACGAGAGGAGACTCTCTTAAAGGGAATACTATGATACGATACCAAGACACAGCCACAACGAGAGAAGAGGCGGAGGAGAAAGCCCTACAGCTCCTTCTCCAGCTCACGGGGGACGCTTCCTCCATAGAGACAGTAACCAGGGAGGGCAAGACGAAGGAGGACGAGGGCTTCCTCTACCTTAACGTCTCACTCCAGGGAAAGCCGGGAGAGCCTACGGTATATATCCGACAGAACAAGAAGGAGACAAGCACGGAAGCCGGGGATTATACCCTCTTCTTCGTCTATGACAAGGACAAGCTTCCCTTCTACGATAAGCACCTCTCGGATAAACAGCTCTTCCTCCCGCTATCCTACAATACCCTCCTTAAAGGGGAGAAGCCTCTCTCCGTTGAGGTAGTCACTACCCAGGAAGGGCGGGACTACCTGGAGCAATACTTCAGCCACGGAGAGCCAGTCTCCCACGAGGAGGACGTCCAGCTCTTCCGGGAGACTCCGAAGGGACTCAAGCTCTTCACGCTCTTTGACTCCTTCGGGGAAATGACTCCCCAGGAAGTGAAGGAAGCCCTGGAAGCCGGAGACTATGACGGAGGAGAGAAGGACGGGGAGCGAATCCTGGAGGAAGTCCTGGGGCGTCCAATCAAGGACGAGGCGGACTACCTCTCCGAACTCTCCACCCTTTGCGGGGCTGGCGTAGTGAAGAAGTACTCCTCCCGGCTGAAGGGAGGCTTCCGCTTCTACAGACTGGACTACTCCCTCAAGTACCTGGACTACTCCCTCCGATACTCCGAGGACTACCCGGACACGCAGAAGAGGGAGGCGGAGCTGGAGGCGAAGCTCGGAAAGCAGGACGGGGAACTCTCCCGGTACGGAGGGGAAGGCTTCACGCTCTCGGAGGTAGCCCTGGCTCGTTACCTGGCTGGCTACTTCTTTATCCCCTTCGTCTTTGACGGACTCTCTCCTCAACGCCTGGCGGACTACCTCAACGTCCCCAGCGACACGTTACGGAAGATAGAAACCTCCGAAAAGGCTCAAAACTGTTTACTATGATAGCTCAAGAGACTAAATTAAAGATAGTGGATCTTCGGGCGGAGGGGAAGTCTATACAGAAGATAGCCTCCGAGCTGGGGATAGCGAAGCAGACGGTAGTAGACGTCACGAAGGAGCTACGGGAAGAAGTAGCCTCCCTCAAGGCTCTCCGGCTGGACGCTCTGTACGAGGCGGAGTCCCTCTCCGTTGAGGAAAGGGTAAAGAGGCTCTCTTCCCTCCTGGGGAAACTCCGGGCGGAGCTGGAGTCCCGCTCCCTGGCGGATATACCCACGGAGAAGCTTATAGACTTAATCCTCCGCACCCAGAAGGAGCTGGAAGAGGCAAAGGTAGAGCCTATCTTCAAGTCCTCCCAGGAGCAAACGGAGGAGAAGGAGGCACGGGAAGCCCTCAACTCCCTACTATAGTCTCGGACGAAAGTAGTACGGAAGTAGTACGAAAATGGTAATACGGTAATATGGTAATACGGTAATATATTTTCTATGGCAGTACAGAATACATATTCAGCGAAGGGGATAAAAAAGCTTATGCTCCTATCCTTCAAGAAATACCAGGAGGGGCTTATAGGGGAGACTCAAGCGTATAGGGAAAATACTATGCTCGCCAATATCCTCCGGGCGATAGAATCCACAGAACAAGAGGAGAGGCTGGAAAGACTGGAGGAAGCCCTCCTCAAAACGCAAGAGTAGGCTATGGCAAAGAAACTCAATCTTACGGAGGTACTGAAGAACGGTACGCCAAAACAGAAGGCTCTCCTCATAATCCAGAATGACCAGGACGAGGTACGCCAGAAGGGAGGCTTCCTCACGGACGCAGAGGTACGCTCCCTTATCAACTCCGTACGCAAGAGCGAGGCGGAGACGAAGGAACTCAAGAAGTACCTGGACATAGCGGACAAGTACATAATCAACCGCTTCCGCTTCTACGGACTCCAGGAAAACCTCAAGAAGCTCTCCGCTCGTATAGCTGGCTACTGTATGCTCTGGGAGCTGGCGGAGCAACAAGCGGAATTTTGTAACGTTATCCTGGGACTGATAGATACCCAGGGCGTGAAGGGCGTTACGAAGGTATCCCACCGGGAGGACGTGGAGCGGTATATCTACCAGCACGGAAGAGGCTGGAGTCGCTACGTCCAGCTCAAGAGGAAGAAGGACTCCGAGGGGAAGCCTCTCCGGGACGTTGAGGTAGACTTGCACACGCTCAAGGCTCTCCTGGACGGAGTGATAGCAGACTACCGCTCCTCCCTCTCCGTAGCAAAGGCTTTCGTCACAGCCTCCGAGGAGTTTATAGACAAGTACTCCGCCTCCGCCTTCGTCCCGGAGGACATTAAGGGAATGTTTGAATACTTCAAGTCTCCCAGGACTGAAGTACCAGAGCTATACAGACGGGACTCCTACCTCAAGCTCCTGGAAGCGAAGGGAGCGGAGGATAAGGAAGTCCTCTACCGACAGAAGTACGCTATCCTTCCCGCCTGGGAGGAGGTAGAGCCAGTCGGACTAAATAACGCAAGAGAAGCCTTTTCACTATGAGAAAGCAGACGAATACAGAGAACTACGACTTCTCCCTCCTACGGAGCAAACAGCAAGCTCTAACCGGGGAGACGGGGGCTATATCGGTAGCCCTGGCTCAAAATATAGCCTCCCGGAAAGTCCCTTCCCTCTTCCTGGAGACGAAGGACAAGAAGCTCCTGGAGCTGAAGGCTATAGACGCTCAACGCCTCGTAAACCGTGAAGGGAAGCCTACCTTCCTCACCCGGAGACAGAACAAGCTTATATTTGCCCTGGCTATGTGCCTATCCCAGAGGAAGGACGAGCCGGAGATACGGGAGTACGTGAAGAAGATAAACGAGGGGAAACAGCCCAATAGCCGTATTACCCTCCCTATATCCATAACCGAGCTAACCAAGACAATAACCACGGACGGGAAGGCGAGAGCGAGACAGAAGGAGGACGTCCTGGAGGACTTGAAGGCTTTGTCCGAGATAAAGCAAGTACAGACCTTCGGAGGCTACTCCCTGGAAGAGGACAAGGAGGAGGGGAAGCTCCGCTTCGTAGCCTCCCTTATCAACATAACGGAGCAAGTTGAGGACGTGACGGACGGGCGGAGTCTTGACGCTGACTTCGTATTTATCCAATTCGGGAGTATCTTCTTCTACCAGCTCTACAATAGGTACGCTATAGTCAAGCCCAAGCTCTTCCAGATATGGGGGAAGGCTGGAAGCGGGACGGATACGGAACTGTTTGATATACTCCTGGCGGACTTGCTGGCGAAGTATAGCGGGCATAGGATAGCCGGGATACAAGCCGTAAAGGAGCTGAAGCGGAGCAAGTACAAGACGGAGGAGTCCTTCTACAAGGCGAGGAACAAAGTCCGCTACAACGCTCTCACTTACTCGGAGTACGCCTCAACTATCCAGGAGAGAGTAACTACTGGCTACGGGGACTCCAGGGAGCAAAAGAGACGCTTTTATCGGGACTTGGAGAAGGCTATAGAAGCCCTCAAGGAGTACGGACTCATTACCGGGGCAAAGATAGTCAAGACCGACAAGGGGGACAGAGTGGACTTCACTTTCAATATGGACTATGACAAGCAAGACGAGTCTATCCTCCTCCCTGGTAGCGTTGAGGTAAACTCCTCCAGCTTCGACAAGCCGGAGGAACAAGACGGGACACTCTTCCCGGCTGAAGAAGGAAGTCCAGAGGCGTAACGCTTCTACTTCATAATTCTGTAGTTGGAGCGGACGAGCTGGACAGCCTCCGCTCCTTTTTCGTACCCTCCTGGAAAATGGTAATACGGTAATATAGTAATACAGTAATACATTTTACAGAGCTGTAGAAGGGCGTTTTTCCGGGGATTTGGCGTTACGCTCGTATTACAAATATTTGCTATATCCCTGGGAGTTTGTATCTTTGTAGAGTAGAGTCCCCTACCACAAGATACACAACTCCCCAGCAAGAGCACCGCTCCGAGGAAGGAAGCCGTAGAGTCCCAGCTTTACGGCTTCTTTGGCGTCTCCGGGGCGGGGAAATGACGTTACAAGGAGAAGGACGGGGAATTACCCCAAAAAGGGGAAGAGTCGCTCTACGGGCTTAAAATCGGCTATTTTGAGGACGTCCCAGGAGGAAGCCTCAACGCTCCCGGCTGGAGTGGACTCCCCTCTCCCCTCTTCTCCTTCTGGGGATTTGACGTTACGTTTTGTGGATTTGACGTTACGCTTTGGGGATTTGACGTTACGCTCCCCTCCCCTCAACTCCTTACCTTTCAATGCTTTACAACCACTCCCAAAAACCTATAGAGTTTTATAGAATATTATAGATTCTTATAAAACTATAGCGAGCCGTCCGCCTGGGGGCTTCCGCTCGCCTTGAGCCGGAGGCTTTTTTCTATTTTTCTTTTGCTCCTTGACGTAGATACTTCCCTTCAGCTGAAGATAGAGCGGGGCGTTGAGGCTGGCAAAAACGGAGACGAGGGCGGAGGCTGGAGGACTCCCCTCTCCCCTCTTCCTGGAGCTTGCTCCGTCTGGCACTCTTGCAACTCCCGGAGGGGGCTTGCATATTGAGTTACCCACCGCTCCCCAGGGCTGGCAAAAGTGGGCACTCTTGCCACTTCAGCCGGGAGAGCGGGTATTAAGTTACCCCTTACCCCTCCAACCCGGCACAAGTGCCACGAGAAGGACTCTCTCACAGCCTACCAGGTAGAGGGAGCAAGCTCCCCAGGTATAAGAGCTAATATAGTAAGCGAAGCTTTCTATATAGCCCTTATAAGGGAGTCCTGGAAGCTCGGAAATGTGCCAGAAATCTACGTCAATACTCCACCTCCGATAATGGATATATAAAGCCGGAAAGTCCTCCCTCTCTACCCCTTTCAAGGCGTTGAGGCTCAATCTACTACGAGAGCCTTACCTACTACTCAATAAAGGGGCACGGCTCAAGCGTGACGGGTATAGGACTGTTAGGCGTGAAAAATTTTCCCCTCCAGCTGGATTTTTCAAAGTTGAACTATATTTATTATAGGCGGTGTACCAGGTACGCCACTTACACGAACTATAATAACTATCAAACACTTACAGCTATGAAACGAATTTATAGGAATGATATGAGCCAGAGCCAGAAGGATAAGCTCTCTTATATCAACACGGGAAAGAAGCTCTCTCCGAGCACGAAGCAGAAGATAAGCCGGAGTATGACAAAGTACTGGAGTAAGCTCCCCTTCAAGCCGGTAGCTCCCAGCTCCGGGGACACGTCCTCCGGGACTACTACCCCTCCGTCCTCAACTACTGGCGTATAAAAAAAGGCGAGGGGACGGAAAAATATTTCCTCTCGCCTATTGTTTGATACAAGAAAATAGTTATATTTGCGGTAGGAAATATTAGTAATATAAAAATATGGACAAGTCAAGAGCAATAGTAAGGGTAGGCGGACAGCTTGTAAAGGCTGGTACGGATAACTGGAGGGGCGTAGTCGCTTCCTTCATATCTACCCAGGACGTGAAAGAAAGCTCCCGGAGTCTGTACTCCCGTACCCTCTCCCAGTACTTCAACTGGCTGGAGGAGACTGGACGCCTCGCTCGCTTCCTTACCCTTACCCGCCAGGACGTCCTGGAGTACAAGGACTCCCTCCTCGCCTCCGGGCTTTCCGCTCTTACCGTCTCCAGCTACATAGTCTCCGTACGCAAATTCTACGAGTGGGCGGAGTCGGAGAAGAAGTACCCCAACATAGCGAAGGGGATAAAGACTCCCAGGAGGAAGCAAGCCTTCAAGAAACAGCACCTTACGGACACGAAGAGCAAGGAGCTACTCCAGCACTTCCACGATATGAGCCTCCGGGACTACGCTATAGTAAACCTTATGCTTCGGACTGGACTCCGCACCGTTGAGGTAGCCAGGGCAAACGTAGGGGATATTACCTTCAAGGGAGATAGAAGGGTACTCCTCGTCTGGGGCAAGGGACACACGGAAAAGGACGATTTTGTAGTCCTCACAGACAAGGCGTACGAGCCTATCCGGGACTACCTGGCAAGCCGGAAGGGAGTGAAGGCTGGAGAGCCTCTCTTTACCTCAACGTCCCGCCAGAATAGGGGAGAGAGACTCACTACCCGGACTATTTCCTACGTATGCAAGGAAGGACTCAAGGCTATAGGGCTGGACGGGAAGGAGTACACGGCTCACAGCCTCCGCCACACTACAGCCGTAGCTATCCTCAAGCACGGGGGAGCTATTACGGACGTCCAGGAGGTACTCCGCCACACGTCCCCGGCTACGAGCCAGATATACACGGAGTCAGTAAAGGAGGAGCTTCGCCTGGAACACGCTCCAGAGAGCGTACTGGACTCCGCCTTCTAAAATGGTAATACAGTAATATAGTAATATATTTTCAGCTATGGAACAATATAAAAACGAGCCAGTTAAGAACGAGAGAGAGGACAAGGAGAACGTCTACTTCTTGTACTCCTTTCTTATCAAGGCGGAGGAAAACGTCCAGGATATAAAGACGCTCCGGGAAGGACGCTTTATACAGAAGGTAGACAAGGCTCTCCAGGAGGGAAAGGCGGACTCTCTCTCCGAGGCTGTAGACTTCGTAAAGAAGGAGCTGGAGGGGGCGGTATACAAGGAGCTGGCAGACTCCCCGGAGGAAGCTATGGACGCTCTCAAGGGCGTATTAGAGCCGTCTGGACGTCACTACCTGGACACGAGGGAGGAGAGCTTTTGTAGAGCCTTCCTTCCCTACGTTGAGGGCGTCCTCCTGGCTGGCTTGAGAGCCGGTATACTCCCGCTCTCTTGGTGGAGGCTCGTGAACTACGGCTTCTCCGTAGAGCCTTTTGACAAGGAGGGGAAAGAGGTAGCCTTCCCTTACCGCTCCGTCTCCGATATGAAGAAGAAGAAAGACAGAGACGCCTTCCGCTTGCTGGTAGAGGACTACTACTCCGAGCTGGAGACTACCGGGAGCTGGTATCACGCCAGGGGAGGCAGGAGAGAGGGAGAAGAGGACTACTCCTTCCGTCCCTATCCGAAGGACGGCTTCACGGCTGAAGAGATAGCCAGCCAGAACTCCACGAAGGACGAGCCTATAGACGTGGACGCTCTGTACGAGTCCTGGGAGTGGGAGCTGGAGCTATTCCTTCCCTTCCTTATCTTCCGCTTTGAGGAGTCGCTGTACTACGCCTTGAAGTATCCGGGGGACGAGTACAAGAGGTATATAGAGAGCCTCAACGTCCGGGAGGACTGGGACGGGAACTACGGGGAGACGGACTACTCCTACGGTAAAATCTTCGGAGAGGAGGCGTAGCTATGGGGCTGGGGAACAATGAGCGGACAAGGAAGTATTACCTCTCCATAGCGGACGGAAAGGTAATCCACCGGGAAGGAGGCAAGGAAGAGACTTACTCCTTCGTTGAGGGGACGCTGGAGGCAATCTACAAGCGGGAGCGGGACTTCCGGGGAGAGTCGGTACTGTACTGGTACGTAGACTTGAGAGGGGAGAAGGGAGAGCTTTACTCCATATCCTTACCGTACAAGTCCGGGACGCTGAAGAGTATAGTCCTCGCTCTCGCCAGCGACACGGCTATAGCTCTCTCTACCGTCAAGATAGAGCCTTACAAGAAGGGAGACTTCACTAAAGTAGTAGTAAGTAGTAACGGGAAGAGGCTGGACTGGGTAACGAAGGAACTCCCTCCCGTTGAGGATCTTTCAATAGCCGGGCAGAGAGTGAAGGACGATACGAAGCGTATGCTCTATATAGAGTCCCTGGTAGACACAATCAACAAGCGAATAAAGTAATACTCAATAAACTACAGAATTATGAACGAGTCAAGATTTACACTTTCAAGAGTCCAGACGGATAAGTACACACTTACCCCAGAGACTTCCGGCTACGTTGAGGCTTTCCGTCTCCTCCAGGAAGCGAAGGAGCAAGCCTTCCAGGTCTATACCTCCGTCTACGGAGAGGATAACCTCGGAGGATTTGAAGCCTTCCAGGACGCTATGGAGACGGCTTCGGACGAACTCTTCAAGCTGGTACGTATCAACGTGGAGCTTAACCTGGGAATGACAGCCAGCTACAAGGCTGGGGAGGTAACGGTATGAACTCTCTAACAGACTTCATAAACTACGAGCTATACCCGGCTCTCTGGGAGAGGATAGACTCCGCCTTCCCGGAAATGGACTTCCAGAGGAAGGGCGGGGACTGGCATAGCTCGCACTACCTCAACGGGGAGGAAACCTCTCCCCACCGGGAGGACAAGACGGTAGTAACGAAGAGGAAACCCCACCTTATACACGAGCAAGGAGGGGAGACTCTTTCCCTGGTAGACTTCCAACTCAAGAGGAGCGGAAGCCGTCCGGGAGCGAAGGGAGCGGAGCTTGTAGAAGCTCTCCGCTCTCTTGCTGGTATATGCGGACTCTCTCTCCCGGAGACGGATACGGAGGAGTACAAGGCGTACAAGGAACGCCAGGAACGGCTGGAGGCTCTCTCCCAGCGAATGAGGAAGGAACTCTTCACGGAGGCGGGCAAGGCTACGCTCCAGTACCTTACCCAGACACGAGGCTACAGCGAGGAGGACGTCCGGGCTATGGAGCTGGGATACTGTAGCCCTTCCACAGCCTACGATATGGAAGGAGCACCCTACGGAGCTGGACGGGAGTACACGCTGGCAATACCCTACAGAAGCGGGGGACGGATACTCGGCTTCAAGCTCCGCACGATAGCCGGAGACGTCAAGCCGAAGTACAAGAATACGAGCGGACTCCCCAAGAAAGCCTCTCTCTTCGGACTTACCGGGCTGAAGCTTACCGGGAACGGGGAGAAGGATAGGGACTTAACGATAGTAGAGGGGGAGCTGGACGCTCTACACGCTCAAACCAGGGGAGTAGACAATATAGTAGCCTCCGCTGGCTTGGAAGTCTCCCAGGAAGCCCTGGAGGAAGCGAAGAAGCGGGGCGTCCGTAGAGTTACCCTCCTGGTAGACGTTGAGGAGACGGAGGACAAGCAGGAGGCGAAGGAGAGCAAGATACGGAAGGCTATACACTCAATCCACCAGGCGGGACTCCTCTCTCTCGTCCAGGAACTCCCAGCCGGAGCGGACGGGGAGAAGGTAGACGTAGACTCGTACCTCCGTACCCACACGAAGGAGCAACTCCAGGCGGTAATAGACTCCGCCAGCTCCGGGGCTATGTACCTCTACTGGGGAATCTATAACAGAGCCGTAGCGAAGCAGGGAGGCGGGGAGACAATCACGGACAAGCACTACTCCGACTACAAGGAGGAGACTATAGAGCTTCTCAATGACGTGGAGATAGTCTCTCCCGTGGAGCGAGACAGAATACTCTCCCTCTTTGCGAAGTCCACGGGCGGGGCTGGAATCACGAAGGAGGCTCTCCAGGAGGAAGCAGACAGACGGAAAGCCGTAGCGGACGCTCGTAGGCAGGAGAAGAGGACGAAGGAACTCCTTGAGAAAGCCTCAACGCTGGCGGGGGAGGGCAAGACAGAGGAAGCCCTCCGACTCCTGGGAGAAGAAGTCCCCAGCGTGAAGCGTATATCCAGGGAGACAAGACTCTCCGCTCTCCTCAACCTTCCCACGGCTGAAGGTATCCGGGAGAAGCTCCGCTCCCGTCCCGAAGGAGTGCGTACCAGGTACACGCTTTCCACCGGGCGGAAGGTAGAGAGGCTCGTCCTACCGGCTGGAGCTATTACCCTCATAGGAGCACCCACTTCGCACGGGAAGAGTACCTTCCTCCGTAATTTGGCACTACAGACAGCCGGGGACGATACTCCGGGAGTAGTCCTATACTTCTCCTTTGAGGAGGACACGGAGAGCACCGTAGTAGAATTTGTCAATACCTACGCAGGGCTGGAGCTTACCTCCAAGACGAAGGAGTACAACAACCTCACTACGATAGCGGAGTACTATAGGACGGACTCTACCCGCTATATGAAGAACGGGACGGAGGAAGCCTTCAAGAAAGCGGAGGCGGAATTTATGAAGGACTACCTGGAGAGCGGGAAGCTCCGTATCTATGACTCGGACTACTCCTCGGACGAGCTGGAAGAGGCTATCCGCTTCATATCCCACAAGCTCCCGGTAAAGGCTGTCTTTGTGGACTACGTACAGCTCCTCTACACGGAGGGAAACAGACTCCCGCGTAACGAGGAACTGAAGGGGATAGCGAAGAGCCTCCGGGAACTGGCGAAGCAGGAGAAGCTCCCTATAGTCCTGGCTTGCCAGCTCAATAGGGACGCCTTGAGTCCTACGGAAATGAACTCCCAGAATATAGCGGACTCCGCAGACCTGGAGCGGGAGGCGAACAAGGTACTACTCCTCTGGAACTCCGCCTTCTCTCCCCTCAACAAGAGCCAGTACAACGAGAAGAAGATAGAGGAGGGGAAGCGTATGGAGCTGGGGACGTCCGGGAAGATATACGGAGTACTCCGCAAGAATAGGGGAGGGACTCCCAATATAGACGCTACTTTCCCCTTCAACGGGAACACGGGAAGGATAGAGCCAGGCGTTGAGGACTTACCAGAGGACGAGGACGCTCCGGGCGAACGCTTCTAAAATGGTAATATAGTAATACGGTAATACGGTAATATATTTTTGACGTAGATATGAGCACGAAAATAATAAGTATTTGCAACCACAAGGGAGGCGTAGGCAAGACTACCACAGTAGCCTCCCTGGGGGCTTCTCTCGCTCGCCTCGGACGCTCCGTACTTGTAGTAGACCTGGACGCACAGAGCAACCTTACAAGCTCGCTTATGGTAGGAGAGCCGGAGCGTACCACGTACGAGGCTATGAAGGAGCGGAAGTCCCTCCCGGTAGTGGAGCTTCCCTCCGTCCCCGGACTCTTCCTCTCTCCCGCCTCGCTGGATTTGGCGGGCGTGGAGCTGGAGATAGCCTCCTATATGGAGCGGGAGAAAATCCTCAAGGACGTACTGGACGAGGTAGCCGGGGACTATGACTATATCCTCCTGGATTGTCCGCCTTCCCTGGGACTCCTTACCCTCAACGCTCTCACAGCCTCAACGGACGTACTTATACCCTTGACGGCTGAAGCACTACCGAGCCGGGGACTCCAGCGTATTCTGGATATTGTCTCTATGACACAGAAGAGGCTGAACAAGGAGCTACGGCTCGCTGGTATCCTCATAACCAGGTACGAGAAGAGCAACCTTACCCAGACGGTAGAGGAGGCTCTCCGGGGACGCTACGGGAGTCTCGTCTTTGAGACGAAGATACGGAAAAACGTCTCGCTGGCTGAAGCTCCGCTCGCTATGCGGAGTATCCTGGACTACGCTCCCGGAAGCAACGGAGCGAAGGACTACAAGAGCCTGGCTCAAGAGGTAGAGAAGAAAATAGTAACACGGTAATACGAATATGGAAAAGAAAGTAGACAAATTGAGGGGCGGAGTAGCCGTCCTCTTCGGGGAAGCCCCAGCCTCCGAGCCTCAACGCCAGGAGGAGGAAGTACAGACGAGCGAAGCCTCCCGGCTCTTGGAGACAGTCCAGGACGAGGAGCTGAAGGAGAAACTCCGCCAGCGACAACTGGAGGGGAGAGGGCGTCCGAAGCGTGGACGTCCCCACGATAGCAAGACGGAAGGGTACGGTACTGTATGCGTGAAGGCTAACCTGGAGAAGTGGGACAAGCTCCGCTATATATCCCTCCAGGAGAGTCTCCAGCTCAAGGAAGTACTGGAGCTGGCAATAGATATGCTTATAGGGAAGTACGAATCCGAGAAGGGGACTATCCGGCTCAAGCCTCAACCCAAGAGCGGGAACGTCTTTAACAAGTAGCCCTATGAGAAGAGAGGAAATACTCCAGCACGTACAGACGCTCCTGGACGTTGAGGACGAACTCCGCCAGCTCCACGAGGAGGAGACGGTAGCTCCAGTCAAGGCAAGGCTCAAGGAAGCCCTGGAGGATTTGAGGGTAGCCGGGCTACGGCTGAAGGAGGCTTCCCTTATCCTTCTCGGAACGGAACAAGCAACCAGTAACAAGTAACACTCTACGGATATGAAAAATATACTCGGTA
>JAZQDF010000332.1:0-1544 GCA_045546635.1 Eubacteriales bacterium | reverse complement strand
GAAGGCGAGAAGGTTACTTTTGATAAGGTTCTCTGTGTAAACGGCGAAGCTCTTTCTGTTGGCACTCCCTACGTTCAGGGTGCTACCGTAGTTGCAAGCGTGCTTAAGAACGGCAAGTCTAAGAAGATCGACGTTATCAAGTACAAGGCAAAGAAGAACGAAAAGAAGAAGATCGGTCATCGTCAGGATTACACCAAGATCCAGATTGAGAAAATCGAGGCTTAATTCAGATGACTAAAATCACATTTTATAAGTCAGGCGGTTACTATTACGGATTCGAGGAGCAGGGACATACCGGCTACGGTGAATCGGGCGATGACATTCTTTGCTCGGCACTGTCTGCTATGACTATGCTTATCATCAATGCCATTGAGATCACCTATCAATCGAACGTTGATTACGACATTGACGAGGAGACCACCGATATCCGTCTTATTGCTAAGGCAGCCCTTCCCAAGTATGAGAAGGATGAGAAGAAGCAGTTTGCCGTTTCAGGACTTATACAGGCTTATTTCTACCAGCTTATGGATCTTGTCGAGGAGTATTACGACTACCTTGACGTTTGTGAGATCGAGCGGGAGATTTAAGTGCAACTTGTACGGCTATATGGCCATAAATAATTATGGAGGAATACGAAATGTTAAAGCTTAGTTTACAGTTCTTCGCCCACAAGAAGGGCGTTGGTTCTACCAAGAACGGTCGTGATTCTGAGTCCAAGCGTCTCGGCGTAAAGAAGGCAGACGGTCAGTCTGTTATCGCAGGTAACATTATTGTTAGACAGCGTGGAACTAAGATTCATCCTGGTAAGAATGTTGGCATTGGCTCTGACGATACTCTCTTCGCACTTGTTGACGGTGTTGTCAGATTCGAGCATATTACTGGCGGTAGAAAGCAGGTTAGCGTTTACGCTGACTAATAGTTATGGGCGACCTATGTATTTTAGGTCGCCTATATCTTTCTTTTTTTGATTAATTTTATCTTTATATCATTGGGGGGAGAAAATGGCAATTCTTGTAACCGGCGGCACGGGTTATATTGGCTCGCATACTGTAGTAGAGCTTCTTTCGGCGGGCGAAGAGGTAATCATTGTTGATAATCTTTCAAACAGCAAGCAATTGGTTGTCGATCGCATTGAGCAGATCACAGGCAAGCGACCGGAGTTTATAAAATGCGATCTCCGTAACCGCGGTGATATTGACCTTGTGCTTGAGTCCCATCCCGAGATTGAATCGGTAATTCATTTCGCGGGGCTTAAGGCGGTCGGAGAATCCTGCAGCAAGCCGCTCTACTACTATCATAATAATCTTTTGGGTACGCTTAATCTTCTCGATTCAATGATTACCCACGGTGTAAACAGGATCGTCTTTTCATCCTCCGCAACGGTTTACGGTATTCCGAAGAGCGTTCCTATCAGCGAGGATTTTCCTACCTCCACCACAAACCCCTATGGCGAGACGAAGCTTATGATAGAGCGTATCCTCAAGGATACCTGCAGTGCACATCCCGGTTTTTCTGCCTGCGTGCTCAGATACTTTAATCCTATC
>JAZQDF010000331.1:0-4698 GCA_045546635.1 Eubacteriales bacterium | reverse complement strand
ATATATTTCGTCGCTGCCTTCTGTCAGTATTTCGATTTCATAGCTCCAATATTTACTGCCCTTTGAGCCGTGGCTGTGAACCATAATTGTAAGCTCCTTATAGTCGCTTGTTGTGTAGCTTTCAGACGGTTGATTTATAATGTTGTATTTTGTTACGCTGTAGTCCTCGTGCAGATCAACTCTGCTGAATAATGAAAGTGAGCAAAGGAGCAGAGAGGGTATCAGCAGCCAGAGGATAATCTTTATAGCCTTGTCGGTGTAAAATTCTCTGAATATCTCCTTAACTAAAGGGATGAACTCTTCCTTAAAGGGTGAGTAGTCCTTCGTATCGGTATTCTTCCTAATAATAGGACAATTTTGCTCAAGCAGACGTACGAAGGGTACGAAAGTAATAATAAGGAACATAAATGCGAATGGCATGGAAAACAGAATTGTAGCATTGTCAATTATAGAAGCAATAACGCTTGGATCGGAAAAGGCAATAGCCTTTTTAATAACCAACAATATTAGAATGGGAGATATTGGTGTTGAAACTGAAATAACCATTAAGAAGAAATAAATAACCACGTTAAAGAATCCAAGCGATAAAAAAGAATCTTCAGCTATCCTATAATTTCTTTTTTTCTTTTTGTTTTTTGGCATAAATTATTCCTCCTTTTGAGGTAATTTTATCATATGGACAGGTAGTTGTCAAGAGAAGATATAATAATGTGGCACGCCCTGGAGGGTATTCGCTATCAGCGAAGATATCCGCACTTGCCTTAGATGAGCAAGCTCCTCACGGCTTCGTGGGATATGCGAACCTTCTGCGTGCTACGCACGCAAGGTTGGAATCCTATCCAGAGCACGCCACAAAGTAAAAAGAGAGACATCCGCAAGGGATCGCATAGGCCCTGGAGGGTACAGCTATGCGGGATAATGTGATGCGGTGATTACACTTGCTGTACTAATTGCAGGGAACTGCTCCGCATTACGCTGGATACCGCTGACGCGGTATGCGAACTCTGACGCAGAGCGTCAGGGTTCGTCCTTCGGGCACGCCGCAAAGGAAAGAAAAAACACCCTAACGAAGTAGGGTGTTTTTCCTTTGTGGCGCGCCCTGGAGGATTCGAACCTTCGACCTACCGGTTCGTAGCCGGGCACTCTATCCACTGAGCTAAGGGCGCGTCTTTTGGAGCGAGTGATGGGAATCGAACCCACGCGACCAGCTTGGAAGGCTGGAATTCTACCATTGAACTACACTCGCATTGATTTCAGCCTTTATATATTACCACAGATGTTTCGATTTGTCAATACTTTTTGCAAAAGTTTTTAATATTTTTGTTTATTGACAACGGTTATTTAGTATGATATAATAAAATATAAATTATTAAAGTTGTTTTTGAGGTTGATATTATGAAAAAAATAGTTGCACCGCTTATTGTCACTATTATTTTTGTTTTATATTTTATTGTTTATTTCGGATTTTTAATTGCTTTAATCCCTAATTTAGTTGCAAAACTTATTCTTGGTATTATTCCGTTTGTTTTTGCGGCGGTTATGATATATGTTTTTATTCAAAGATATAACGAAATAAGGAGTGGAGAAGAAGATGATCTTAGTAAATACTGATTATATTACAGGCAAAGAGCTTGAAATGTTGGGACTTGTAAGAGGAAGCACCATTCAGAGCAAACATCTTGGAAAGGACATTGCACAAAGCTTTAAAACACTTGTTGGCGGCGAGCTTAAATCATACAACGAGATGATGAATGAGGCAAGAGCTATTGCTACAAAACGTATGGTCGCCGAGGCAGAGGCACTTGGTGCAGATGCGGTAGTTAATATTCGCTATGCTTCTGCTGCGGTTATGCAGGGAGCTGCTGAGGTTATCGCCTACGGAACAGCCGTAAAATTCAAATAATTTTTCAAGCCGAGTCGTTATAGATTCGGCTTTTTTCTTTATGACTCTCTAATTTTACATATTATATTGACTTGAATTTGGAATTATGATATAATGTATCTGTAAAAATATTGTTTTGGAGTAATAATGAAAAACAAATTAGTACCCGAATATAAATTTGACAAATTTAATGATGTTACGGCAGAGTTTCTTTTGTCTATCGGTGTCTCTGGTGTTTTGCTTGACGTGGACAACACTCTTGAACCCTACGAGCATCCACTGCCGGGCGATCACGTTATTGCTTGGTTAAAGTCGCTTTCGGAGGTCGGAATTAAAACCGCAATAGTGTCAAACAACGGCCCCGAGAGAATAAACCTTTTCAACAAGGAAATCGGTATGCCTGCATACTCAAAGGCAGGGAAGCCATTTAAGAAAAATCTGCTGTTGGCTATGAGGGATATCGGCTCAAACAGGGAAAATACCGTTTTTATGGGCGATCAAATTCTTACAGATGTTCTTGCGGCTCACAATGCAGGCATCAGGGCAATTCTTGTGCCACCAATAAATGACAGAAAAGATCCCTTTACGAAATTCAAGCGTGTTCTTGAAAGACCAATACAAAAAAAATACGACAAAATTCATAAAGAGAAGAATAAATAACCCGTCTCTTTAAAAGAAAGGAATAATAAAATGGCAGCATATTTTGGTCCCGGCGGAAACAGCGATGCCTTTCGCCTTGCGGGATGGAAATCTACCGTAGATGCACCGCGGTGGGTTAAATCTATCGGACTTGACGCCTATGAATACGAGGCAGGCAACGGCCTTTCGGCCTCACCTACCGTGCTTTCTGCTATCGGCAGAGAAGCTAAGGAGAATAATATAAAAATGTCCTTCCATACCCCTTATTTTATTTCGCTTTCAGGAGTTGTGGAGGAGAAGCGACTTAACAGCATTAATTACATAAGGCAGAGTCTTGATGCGGCTAAACTGCTCGGGGCAGGGACTATTGTAGTCCACTCGGGCTCGGCGGCAAAGATCACACGCGATGAGGCTATGCGTCTGGCTGGTGATACTCTGGTAAAAACTCTTCAGAGCGTAGATACATACGGTATCAAGATCGGCCTTGAAACTATGGGAAAGATCAATCAGCTGGGTACTCTTGACGAGGTGCTTGAGCTTTGTCGAATCGACTCGGCCTTTGTCCCCATCGTTGACTTTGGACATCTTAATGCAAGAGATTTGGGCGGAGTTTTTGTTTCTGCCGATGATTATCTTCGCGTTTTTGACAAAATCGACCACGCACTTGGAGCAGAGGTTGCTGAGAATCTTCACTGTCATTTCTCGAAAATCGAGTGGACAAAGAGCGGCGAGAAGCGACATTTAACCTTTGAAGATGAAATTTACGGCCCCGGTTTCGAGCCGCTGTGCGAGATTATTTATAAAAACAACCTCTCGCCTACAATCATATGCGAGTCGGCAGGAACGCAGTCTGAGGACGCCCTGGCGATGAAAAAATATTATATGGAGCTTTGCAAATGAGATTAACTAAACTTAGAGCTAAGATGACCGAGCTTTCGCTTGACGCGGTTATCGTTCTTGACGAGCTTAACCAGCATTATCTGTCGGAATTTGCCTTTACCGACGGCTTGCTTTTTATTACTAAAAATTCTGCACATCTTATTACCGATTTCAGATACTATGAGATGGCACTAGGCAAGGCAAACAAGGCGTTTACCGTTGTGACACCACAGAGCCGTAAGGAATATATTACCGCCATCCTATCTGATGAGGGAATAAAGACGGTTGGATTTGAGGGCGGCAGCGTTTCCTACGAGACCTACCGCAGATACTGTGATGAATACCCTTGCTGCGAGTTTGTGAATCTCGGCGATACTATCGAGGTCATAAGGCAGGTTAAATCTGCCGACGAGATCGAAAAGATGCAGAGGGCACAGGATATTACCGATGCGGCTCTTACCCATCTTCTCGGTATGATCACCCCTGATATGACCGAGCTTGACGTAGCGGTAGAGCTTGAATACGCTATGCGACGGGGCGGGGCAGACGGCTTTGCCTTTGATACCATTGCTGTGTCGGGTGACGCCTCGGCTCTTCCTCACGGCACTCCGAGAAACGTAAAGCTTCGTCCGGGATTTCTCACTATGGACTTCGGTGCGAAGTATCAAGGATACTGTGCGGATATGACGAGAACTGTCGTAATTGGTAAGGCGGATGAGAATATCAAGCATCTTTACAACACCGTTCTGAAGGCACAGCTTGCTGCTCTCGATTATCTTCGCGAGGGTTCAGACTGCGGCGAGGCGGATAAGGTTGCAAGGGATATTATCGATAGCTTTGATGAATACAAGGGTGCCTTCGGTCATTCGCTCGGTCACTCGGTCGGTCTCTTTATACACGAGAGCCCAAGGCTGTATTCACGAGGCTTCGGCAGAAAATTGCGTTCGGGAGAGATCGTTACCGTAGAGCCCGGCATCTATCTTTTTGGCAAATACGGCTGCAGAATTGAGGATATGGTAGCAATTTCGGGCGACGGAATCCATAATTTCGCTCATTCAAGCAAGGAATTAATAGAAATTTTGTAAAAATTTCAAAAAAATTCAAAATAACTATTGCAAAATATCGAGTTTTAGTGTAAAATAGTTGCGTAAAGTGTGGGCATTTGTGCCTTTGTTGCATCTTCGGGTTGTGGCGGACCTTAAATGCCCCTATGGAAAAATAAAATAATTCGCCAAGAAAAGGATGAGAGTATGATAACAGCAGGTGATTTTAAGAATGGCGTTACCTTCGAGATGGAG
>JAZQDF010000330.1:0-8421 GCA_045546635.1 Eubacteriales bacterium | reverse complement strand
ATTGCCATAATCGTTTGCATAGGTAGTATCAAGTGCGTTATAATAATCGTAGTGACCTACAGAGGTTACCACAACCTCGATAATGCCCGAATATTCCTTGTTGAATTCCTTAACGAGATCCAGAAGAACCTCCTGGTCGGGAATACCGATAACGCTCCAGAGATTAAGCTGAACGTTCTCAAGATAATCAACGACAAACTCGCCGTTCTCATCTCTGGGAAGGTCGTCAACGATATCGTCGGTGCTGGGAGTATTACCGCCGTTGTTATCATTATTGTTGTTGTTATTGTTGGGTCTGCATCCAACGATGCCGATCATCAGCGAAAGAATCATCAACAGACTGATGACCTTAAGCAAAGCTGTTCTAAGGATTTTCATTTTTACCCTTCCTTTCAGTAATCTCTTCCCTGCCTTATGCTATCCTCCTCGCCCTCATAGGGACGGTTGGAATCAAGCACAAGGTCGTCGAAGATAAGATTTATTAAGTTTTGCCTTTTGTTCGTAAAGAGGCCAAAGGCATTTACTATGCCCCCGATAACCGAAATTACCAGAACCGTGATAGCCAGAGAAATCCTTGACTCAACAGTCACGGGCACAAACATAGCCTCATATCCACCGCTGAAGGGCGGGAACAAATACAGTATAAATGCGATAGGAATAAATCCAACCGCGGCAGCAAGCGTCTTTACAAAGGGGACGTACCACTCGATCCTGCTGCCGTCCGTCCTTAATACTCCGAGTCCGAGGAGCCTGTAGCCAACCGTCCTGCCATCGCCAAACAGATATTTCGGTACGAGCAGTACGATAAGGCAGGCCAGAATTATCGAGATAACAAGCGTGATATTTACGTATCTTGCCTCGGCACAGTACGCCTGTCTGTATCTGAGGTAGCGAGTCGAATAATAGGGCTCGCTGTTCAGAATAAGCATCTCTGCCTCCTCGAGCATATTAGAATAAGCGTTATAATAGGATTGATAGTAGGTTGCACCCGTCTGGCCGATGCTGTCCGATGAGTCTGTAAAAAGATAGTGGAAAAGATAATATGCCACCTGGGTATTAAGAGCGGGCAGCTCGCTTACCTCTTTATTAAAGGTAAACATAAACTGTGCGTCATCTCCGAATGCCCTCTTATAAATCCCGAACAGATCATCATCTGTCTGAACGCTTACTGACGGATTGTTTTTCAGATAGCGGGTGTAAAAATACGCCACGTTATCGTTCTCGGGCGAATGTACCCCGCCCTTCATTACGTCGTGGCTCGCGTCAAAGCTGAAATCCGGCTGCTGATTATTACCGAAGACCTGATAGGAGAGGCATATTGCCCTACAGAGATTCTTAAGCACGATAACGTCGGTGGCAACTCTCTCGCCCTCCACGTATTCTACTATGTGCGTCTGCTCGGTCAGCCTCTCGTAATACTCGATCTCCTCGTTTATGGCAGCGGTAGCGTTGGTATAGGCAGGGGTGCTTCTCGTTATCTGAAGAAGCCCCATAAAGATGATCTCTGCCACCAACGCCACCAGCACCATATCGATCACACAGCAGACGAACCTTTTGCTCATCTTCGCCGGTGCCGAACGCTTTAACACGTCAGAATTGCTTTTTAAAAAACTCACTGCTTATTCGAGGGAAAATTAATCCTCAAGGAAATCACAGTAAACGGGAGCCTCGGGAATCTTCTTTGCAACCTCCTCAGCGTCTGCGGTAGCGATGTAGTTAGAGAAGGTAACGTCGCTGCTGAACTGGTAGAAGCCAACGTTGCTTGCGATGGGAGCACCGTCCTCGTAGAGAATATCAAGCTCGGAGCTTAACTGGAAGGAGCCCATATAATTGCCGTTTACGTATACGTGGAAGTTCGCACCGTCGCGTGCAACACCAAGCTTAAAGGTAGTGCCGAAGGTAATGGTAGCATCGCCGGTGTTCCAAGCGTAGTCGTGATGTCTTGCGAAGGTGTTGGGAATGCCTGCCTCCCAAGCCCAATGCTTGCCCTGTGCAACCTCACAAACGCCGAACTCGTTCCAATTGTTGTTATCGGGTGCCTTTACAAGATTGCCGTTCTCATCGTAGCTGTCGTTAAGACCGATGGATGCGTTAAGGAAGAAGGCAACCATCGTTTCTACACCGTCAGAGTTCTTACCGGATGCAACGATACCGATCTTGGGCCATCTGTCATCGAAGTTAACACCGTGAAGGGTGATCTCGGACTCAACGTACCACTGGGTAGAGCAGATGTCGGATATGTAATAGAAATTGGTAATGCCCGAGCTGGTTCTGAAGGAGCCGGTCTGTGCCTCCTCATTCCACTCGTTAGAGAAATCGTCCTCGGTGGGAACCATAGTAAGATCTCTGTCGATGAAGACTCTTGCAACAACGACCGTAAAGGAGCAGGTCTTGGTATTGTCCACGTTAGAGGTAACGGTAATGGTTGCGGTACCGGAGGAAACAGCCTCGGCTCTCTTGGCGTTGATCTTCACAACGTCGGGATTGCTGGACTCGTAGGTGCAGGCTCTCTGAGCTGCACTGAGAGTAGAGGAGCCCTTGATCTCATAGAAGTTAGTAAGAAGGATGGACTCGCCGATCTTAAGAGTAGTAGAGTCCTCGGTAGCGGTAAGCGATGTAATAATGCTGCCGCCGTCGCCACCGTTGCCGGTGTTGCCGGTGTTACCGGTGTTGCCGGTATTGTCATTGTTACCACTGTTGTCGGGGTTGCATCCTACAACTGCAACACAAAGCAGACAAACTAATAATGCGAGTGCGAGTGATGTGAGTATTTTTTTCATTTTCTTAACCGATAATCAGTTGTACTGCTGATTATCCTCTCCTTTTGTTTTTTTGCTGTGAGTACAAGCACAGTAAGTTGACGGTTTGGGTGCATCTCCCCAAAAAACATTGGGAAGCTATAAAATCGGCCCGTCGAGCCTATTTTAATCATTGAAAAAAACGGTTATTAAGTGCGTCGGTGCTGTCAAGATGGATAAGGTAAGATAATTTCCTCCTCCCCGGAGAACGCCGTTACCAAAGGTAACGGATTTTTTCTGTTTCTTCTCATTACAGAAGCCCTCCCTGAATTTTGATAAATAAATTTGAGCTTTGAGGTAATAATTAGTGCAAATAGAATCTGAATAGTTGACTCAAACAATTATATATTTATATATGTTTGGCCTACTACCATTTTATCACACAACCATTTTTTTAAAAACCGATTAGATTATGCAAATAGGGGTAAAATGTTATCATTTTTGTTTTATTTTTTTATATTTCGTACATTTTTGGGGATTTGTTTTGTACATTATGCACAAATTACAACTTTTTGGGGCTTTACAAGTTGAAAATCGTATGGTAAAATATTAATGGTGAAATAGTTCCGGTTATCAAAAAGGAGAGGGAAAATATGTATATCAGTAAATGGGGGGAAGAAATTGTCATCGACAACACCTGTGGCAACGACTTTCTCGAAGTAATTATGGCGGGCATTACCCACCCCAATCCCACCTACAGAATAATGCACAATATCTCCAAGCAGTTTCCATACGATTATTACGTTTTCGAATATGTTATCAAGGGCGTAGGACATATTGAGACGCCTGAGGAAAAATATACGGTGACCGAGGGAGATTTTTATTTCCTTAACAAGCTTCGCTACCATATTTACTATTCTGATCCCGATAATCCATACGAAAAGATCTTTCTCGTTCTGAAGGGCAGCTTCGTTGATTTCCTGGTTTCAAACTACCTTTCTAATGATAGCGTGTATATTAAGAAATGTAATCTGAACGGCCATATGATGCACATAATCAATCTTCTCAGCAGAGACGGGCCGATAAACTACGACAGGCTTGCCATATCGGTATTGGAGCTTTTCCAGCAGGTGTTCCCTCAGCCCTACCGCACCAAGCAAAGCTCCACCCGCGTGCCCGAGATGGTTAAGAACTATATAGATGCACATATTACCGAAAATATCACTCTCGATGATATAAGCACCGCACTTTATATCAGTAAATCACATATCGAGCGTGCCTTCAAGAAGGAGTACGGTCAGACGCCTATCGCCTATTGGGCGAGCCAAAGAATTATGCAGGTTGCCTCAATGCTTGAGACTACCAATTATTCCCTTTCGGAGATAGCACAGATGCTTGGCTTCTCGGACGTGAAGTATATGTCAAAAAGCTTCAAGAAGATTAAAGGAAAGACACCAACCGAATACAGACGAGATAAGCTTTCAAAGCTTAAAAAGTAGTTTTCGTGGCGTTTTAGTAAACAGTTATTTACATTTTTCCGCTTTTACAAACAAAAATTATAATAAAACAATAGAAAGGTGAATACAAAAATGAAGAAAAATTTATTGATCCTGCTTCTTATCGGTATGCTTATATTAAGCATAACCTCCTGCGATCTGTTTCCAAAGTTACCCGATTCGGGAAACAACGGGCCCGCAACTGATGGTCCCGGAACGGATGAGCCCGGTACAGACGATCCCGGTACAGACGATCCCGGCACCGACACCCCTCCGCAGGGCGAGGATGCAATCGTTGTTGATGTTGAACTTTCGGGTATGAAAACCGCGTTTTCCTTCGGTGAGGAGCTATCCTTCGCCGGGATTAACGTAAGTGCAAAAATGTCAGACGGTACGAAAAAGTCGCTTACGTATAACGATTTTGCCGTTACGTGCGAGGATTATGATGCTATGAAGGTTGGTACATATACTGTTAACGTTAAGGTGAAGGGTACCGATATTGCAAAGAACTACGACGTCAGCGTTTCCCCTGCCGACAGACTTAAGGTTCTTATGATCGGTAACTCCTTTGCCGACGATACCATCAACTACGCCTATGAAATTGCGAAGGCGGCAGGCATTCCTGAGGAAAATATTCTCGTGGCAGATATTTATATCGGCGGCTGCGTTCTTGACACTCATTGGAAGAACGCACAAGCAAACGCACCTGCTTATCGCTTCGGTCTTGAGAGACAGGGCTGGTTTGACGGCTCCTCCTACACCAACTGGACTATGGAGCAGGCCATCAAATACGCCGATTGGGACTTCATCACCTTCCAGCAGGGCAGCTCTGCCAGCGGTGACCCCAGTTCCTTTGCTAATCTTCAGAATCTTATGAATTACGTGTACGATATTGCTACCGACGAGGCGAACAATCCTAACGCCAACCCCAACGTTAAGTTTGTGTGGCATCAGACCTGGGCATATCAGCAGGGTACGACGGCGGCTCATTTCTCGAAATACAATTTTGATCAGATGACTATGTACAACGCCATCGTTTCCTGTATGCAAAATTATGTTTTGAACAAGGATTTCGTTGCAATCATTCCTAATGGTACCGCGATCCAGAATGCAAGAACCTCCTCCATCGGCGACAACTTCAAGCGTGACGAGCATAATCATCTGACCTACGGTGCGGGCAGATTCATCGCATCTATGAACCTCGTAAGCGTGCTTACGGGCATAGACGTATCGACAATATCCTGGAAGCCCACCGACAGTGGCTTCAACTATCCGTTAAGTGCTACGGAGATCAACATTTGTAAAGAAAGCGTTACAAATGCCATTGCTGATCCGTTCGCAATTACGAAATCCAAATACCCCCCTATCCCCACCAATCTGTCCGATCTTTTTGAGGGTGAAGGCACGGAGCAGAATCCCTACCTCATTCAGAGTGCAGAGGATATGTGGGCACTTTCAAGCTATACCAAGGGCAAGAGCTTTACAGACACAAACACATATTTCAAGCTTACGGCAGATATAGACCTCAGTGCAGATAACTGGATCCCCATCTGCTCCTCCGCAGAAAGCGGCTGGGTTGCAGAGGCAAACAGCTTCAACGGCAACTTTGACGGTAACGGACACACCGTCACCTTCGTTGGAAATTATACAGGTGACACCTGGGCAAAGGGCCTGTTCAGTGCCGTGGGAGGTTACGTTCACGATCTTACCCTCCGCGGTGATATTACCATTGAAAAGGGACGCGTAGGCTCGCTTGCAAGTATGGCGATGAGCGGTGCAAAAATTGAGAACGTTACCTCTTATGTTAACATTACCGCAGGCAACAACCAGGTAGGCGGTATTATCGGCTATATTGCGGCTCCCAATGTGAAGATCATCAATTGCACTAACTACGGAGCTATTACGGGCAGAGAGCTTGTTGGCGGTATAGTCGGCGGCTCCTGGCAGAACGTAAGCTATATCGGATGCACGAACCACGGTGAGATCACAGCCACATCCACTACGGCAGGCGGCATCGTTGCCGAGAAATATCCCTCTGCGAGCCTTACCTCCTGTACGAATGACGGTAAGGTACAGGGTGGCAGCATAGTCGCGACAAGCGATGTTGGTAGTGCATCAGCCTATGCAGGTAATCTTGTCGGTCGCGAGTACTGATATAACCGCACAGGTGCCAAAGATTCTATTATAACGCAAAAAGCAGACGGTTTTTCCGTCTGCTTTTTTATTTGTAAGTATGGCTTTCGGTAGATAATGAAAGCTATAAAAAAACAGACGAAAATTGAATCCGTCTGTTGTTTGTACGGGAATTTGCTCCGCTCTGCAAGACCTCTGACACGGGAATTTCGCCTAAAGCGAATATTTGCTCGCTCTAGGCCGGCAAACAAGCTTGCCGATCTCCGAGCGACAAATGCGAACCCATGCGACGTACGTCGCCGGGTTTGATGAGCGTACGGGAATTTGCTCCGTCTGACGAGCTTCCCACAGGTAGCGAAGCGGCAGAACGGTAGTGAATGGTGTTAATAACACCAGAGCCGTTCTGTGACCGAGCCGCAGCGAGAAGGACGGAGCAATGTTGCGAACCCAATTCGTGCAAGCTATAAAATGCAAAACAAGAAGATCAAAGCTATGAATTGCATAATTTGCAAATCACGAGTATGTTCGATTCCTTCGCACGAGTCACCACAATAAAAAATAACCAGCCGAAATATTCGACTGGTTATATTGTGGTGAAGCAACCGGAAGATAAAGAAGAACACAAGCTCGCTCATAAGATAAGAAACAGAGAGGAACTCAAAATTACAGGTGATAAGCTTCTCGGCGAGCCACATACCGATGTTTCCGAATACAACACCAAGCATAAGACCCGCAAGCTTCTGCGAACCAACCTTCTTCGCACCGAGAGAGTAGAAGATAGTAACAAGCATTGCAACCAAATAAAGGATAACATGAACAGTATATACCGGATGAAGAACACCGTCGTCCTTAACAAGCTTTGCAGCACCGTCGACGAAGGTAAGAGAAACGCTTTTATAATACCAATCAAGATGTCCCGTAGTAAGAACCATAGAATACATCAGGATAGCAAGTCCGATCAATGTATATATAAAATTATTCCACAAAACACCCAAAAAGCAACACGTTATTTGTTCTTTTATATATCGAAAACCATCAAAACGCTTTATTTTTTGATCAGAATTCAATCTTTTTAAAATGAAAAAATTCCAGTTTTTACGTCAAAAAGCAATTTTTTATTTCCATAATTAGCGTATTTTCACAAGAATTAACAAAAAAAGAGCCTACCCTCTTTACCAAAAAACGCAGAGGATAGGCTTAAAATATTTTTTTAGATAGCTTGCTTTGATTTTTGATTCTCGAGGGGCTTTGAGTGCCCCTCGAGATATATTTTGCTAAGCTTTAAGCAATGGGAGCGATAACGAGTGTAAGGGTAACGGTATCATCACCACTGTTTCCGCTGCTGTCCTTCTTGTAAGCGAAGTAGATGCTGTCGCCTTCTGCAAGAGTAGCAGTCTTGGAGCCGCTATCTTCACCCGATGCACCGCTTACAGTGGTGGTGGATGTACCGGATATAGTTTCCTCTACAGAGAACTTATCCCAGCCGCTCTCGGTAGATACATCGTAATTATAAGTAACGCTGTAGCTACCAAGCATAGTAATGGTCATAGCTGCGGTAGAAGAACCCCTACCCTTGTTATTGCTTACTAAAGCACCGTTCTTATTAACGAAGTTATAAGTACCGTAGGTAACGTCTGCAGCCTTTACACCGTAAACAGTCATATCGCCTGTAATGATTGCGGTCGTGATAGGCTGAGTGCATGCCTCGTCAGCAAACCAGATATAGAGGCCTGTGCCGTCGGGAGTAAGACCTGCACCAAATGTAACTTCAGAACCCGAGGTATAGGTTGAAGAAACGTTTTCCATACCTTCACCGTATACCATAGTTACGGTGTAAAGAGCGGACCACTTTGCATAGTAGGTCATGTCGCTGTTTTCTTCATACCAGTATTCTCTGCTGCCGCTGAAATCTGCGGTGGTGTACCAGCCCTCGAACTTGTAGCCTTCGTAAGCGACGTCGGAAGGCAGACGATACTCTGCATTATGCTCTACCTCAACGCTGTCAATGATAAAGCCGTCAATACCTGTAACGAAGCTTACGGTATACTTAACGT
>JAZQDF010000329.1:0-5456 GCA_045546635.1 Eubacteriales bacterium | reverse complement strand
GGCTTCGTAACCGCGGTATAGTCTACCGTCCCGGCCTCTACGTGCTGAAGGAGACCGAGATGCCCGCCGTCCTTGTGGAGATGGGCTTCATAAGTAATCCTTACGATGCCGACCTGTTAGCCAACTCGCCATACCTATTTGCTACCGGAATATATAGGGGAATACTTCAGTATTACGGCTTACTTTAGCTTGATGCAGTCAAGCGACAGATATTCCTCTGCCATAGTGGGTGTTGTGGCGTGGAAATCAAAGCTTGCACCGCATCTCTCACACCATACCTGCATACCGCCGTCGGTAAAGCGTACGTCGTAGGGCCCCTCGCCGCAGGGACATTCTACCTTCCCATCGGACTCAAGATCCTTTACAATGAAGCGAAGGGTGTCGTAAACCGCAGGGTCGGGAAGCACCTCGCCCTCATCTACGTCTTGGGGCTGAATGTCAGAAAGCTCCTCGGCATCCAGGTTCTTCATAAGTGCTATAAGCTCCTCACCCGTACGGTGAAGCTCCTCGCTGACCGTTTCCTCGTCACCGATGAAGGCGATATCCATTCCCGAGTAGGGACAGCTTACAAGGAAGCGTTCCTTGTCGAAGAAAATACCCTCGCTTATCTGATATGAATGATTCTGCCTGCAGAACAGACAGGGCACCGACAGGCGTATCTTATTATCCTGCGAAACCGTAATATCAAGAGACTGCTCACTTCCGCAGGAGCATCTGAGTCTGAGCATATTTGCCGACAGGGCAAACCTGCCCACAAGTCCCAGCACCGCCTGACCGCAGTCGGGACAGCGATAGGCTATATGCCTTTGTTTTGGTAATTCTGCCATAAATTATCTCCAAACTTTATCGATTTTTATTTGCCGTGACGCATCTCAAACCATTGGTCCATAGTGATAAGCACCGACCTCGGCTTCTGTCCCTCCATAGGGGAAACGATGCCTAATTTCTCCATAGCGTCAAGGAATTTTACCGCCCTTGCGTAGCCGATCGTAAACCTTCTCTGTATCATCGACGTGGATATTTTTCCCATCATAATAGCGATCTCAACAGCCTCGATAAATCTCTCGTCGCGAAGGCATTCCTCCACCTCGTCGCAGGTGACCTCTCCGCTATTCTCCGATGGGCCTTCGCCGTCGGATGTGGGGGATGCAGTCCTCTTTGCTTTGGGCTTCGGCTTGAATATCTCCTCGGCAAGAGCGTCGATTTCTGCAAGAAGCTCGGCGTCAAAGCATAAGGGAGCGTGCTTCTCCTTTAGTGCGTCGATTCCCACCTGAACCTCAAGGTCGCTGACGTATGGCGTCTGCACTCTTACGGGCCTTGTAATACCGGGGTAGGAGTACAGGGCATCGCCGTTTCCGCTAAGCCTTTCCGCCCCCTTCATATCTATTACGGTGGTGGAATCCTTCACAGAACACACCTTAAAGCATACGCGGGTGGGCATATTTGCCTTGATAACTCCGCTTATCACGTTAGCGGTGGGACGCTGGGTACCTATTATAAGATGTATGCCCGCCGCACGCGACTTCTGTGCCAGGCGTACGATGTAATTTTCGGCTTCCCGCCTTGAGGTGAGCATCAGGTCGGCAAGCTCGTCTATTACGATAACTATTCTCGGCATTACCTCGCCGAGACTTTCCTCGCGTACTCTTTTGTTATAGGACTCGATATTTCTTACCACCAATGACGCAAATTTTGAGTATCTTCTCTCGGTTTCCTCAACCGCCCATCTGAGTGCCGCTACCGCCCTCTTGTTGTCGGTAATAATGGGCATAAGCAGATGTGGAAGTCCTGAATAGTGACTGAATTCCACCATCTTGGGATCAATAAGAACGAGCTTAAGATCATCGGGAGAGGCTCGGTGTATAACCGTATGAAGCATTGAGTGGATAAATACCGATTTACCCATACCCGTGGCCCCCGAAACTATGGCGTGGGGCATTTTTGCTATATCGGCGTAAACCGCCTCGCCGCGAAGATCGAATCCAATTCCCACCGCGGTGTCGGAGCTTATGCTCTTGAATTCCTCGCTGTCGGTAATGGCAGACAGTGGGGCAAGTCTTCCGTTCCTTCTCGGCACCTCGATTCCAATAGCAGCCGAGCCGGGGACGGGGCAGTCAATACGAACGTAAGAGGAAGGGATAAAGAGGGAAAGATCGTCATCCATTCCCAGTATTCTCGAAATTTTCTCACCCTTTTTAGGCAGCACCTCAAGCCTGATCGCTCTCGGGCCGTAGGTAACCTTGTCAATCACCGCACCGATTTTCTCCTCTTCGAAGAGCTTCTCCGTCCTCTCGCAGATCTTTGCGATCTCCTCATCAATACCCTCGCTTGCCCAGGGGGACTGCTCGGGCTCCTCATCGCTATTGTCGTAGTGCTCGGCATTACAGGGCTCCTTGCAGATTGCGTTTGAGATTTCCTCTGCACGCTCCTTGCTCTGAAGCAGGGTAATAAGCTCCTCTGCAAATTCGAGGGCAACACCCATTCCTCTTGCGGTGGTAATATTTCCGTCGGTAGCTACGCCGCAATTAAGCACCGTCGCACCTACCAGCTCGCTCTCAAATCCGGGGTAGCAGGTAGCCGCCTTACCCTTAAGCAGACCGCGTCTGCCGAGAATGAGCGGAGCCGCACATATAGCGGCAAGTCTGCCGCCGTTTTTCAGGGCTGCCCCGATCATAAGATCGGTGTAGGGAGATGCATCAAGATTTGCAGCACCGGGCATTCCTCCGGGGAAAATAACCGCCTCGATCCTGTCAAGATCTATATCCTCGGGTGTGGCGTCGCACTTTATCTCAATACCGTGTGCACCAACGGGATTCTTTCCCGATATTGATACCGTCCTGACCTCGAGACCGGCTCGTCTCAGCATATCAACAGGTAGCAGGGCCTCGATCTCTTCAAAGCCGTCTGCAAATAAAACTATAATCATATCATTCTCCCTTCATATCAATTAGTTAAGCTTAAATCGTGCCGCATTGCTACGGCACGATTTTTATTGCATTTTTTTCGTTCGGCAGGGCTTAGTCGATGGTCGACCGTGCCAGCTTCTCACGCCAGTCGTCGGGGGAGAGCAGAACCTCTCTCGGCCTCTGACCGTTCGCCTCGCCGACGATACCCATATCCTCCATTATGTCAATGAACTTCGCCGCCTTGCCATAGCCGATGGACAGCTTTCTCTGAATAAGAGAGGTGGATATCTTTCTCGTGTTGACCGCGATCTCAACCGCATCGAGGAACTGGCGGTCGTTGAGATAACCCTCGCCGCCTGCATCCGCACCGTCGGAATCGT
The DNA here is from genome assembly GCA_045546635.1 of Eubacteriales bacterium. Taxonomy (GTDB): domain Bacteria; phylum Bacillota; class Clostridia; order Oscillospirales; family CAG-272; genus UBA1740. The sequence goes on along the minus strand of JAZQDF010000329.1, from coordinate 2,170 downwards.
CACGGTCTGCACCGCCCTTCTTAGAGCATCTCTGGGTTGCACGCTCGATATCCTCCATAATGGCGGAATCGTAAACCGCACCGTCGGACTTCTCCTTCAGGGCATTCATAATATTCTCGGCCTCCAGCTCGTGGACGAAGGCACACTGCACTCTGTGGGGCTTTGGCGAGCCCGCGGGAGCATATAGTGCATCACCCTTGTCAAGCAGCTTCTCCGCACCGGCAGAGTCAAGCACCGTCTTGGAGTCCACGTTGGACATTACCTTACAGGATATACGAGAGGGCACGTTGGCCTTGATAACGCCCGTAATAACGTTAACCGAGGGACGCTGCGTACCGATAACCAGGTGTATACCTGCGGCTCTCGCCTTTTGTGCAATACGGGTAACGAGCTGCTCTACGGGATCCTTCACCTGAAGCATTAGGTCGGCAAACTCGTCTATTACGATAATAATGGTGGGCAGATGCTCACCGAGAGAGGGATCCTTCGCAACCTTCTCGTTGTAGGATTCAACACTCTTAGAGCATACCGAATTCAGCAGATTATATCTGCGTTCCATCTCCTCTACCGCCCACATAAGTGCACCTGCCGCCTGCTTGGGGTCGGACACAACGGGGATAAGGAGGTGGGGAATACCGTTATACATAGTAAACTCAACCTGCTTCGGGTCGATCATTATAAACTTGACCTCGTCGGGCCTTGCCTTATAAAGAATACTGATAAGAAGCGAGTTGATACACACCGATTTACCCATACCGGTTGCACCTGCAATAAGCAGGTGGGGCATCTTCGCCAGATCGCCGAATACGGGCTGGCCTGCAACGTCACGTCCGATGCAGACGAAGGTCTTTGACCTTGCACTCTGGAAATCGGGTGTTTCGATAAGATCGCGAAGCCTTACGATGCTGGATGACTTGTTGGGGATCTCGATACCCACGGCAGATTTGCCGGGAATGGGAGCCTCCATTCTGATGGATCCTGCCGCAAGGTTAAGGGCAATATCGTCCTGAAGTCCGAGAATGCTGCTTACCTTAACGCCCTTGGCGGGTACGACCTCGTACCTTGTGATTCTGGGGCCGCGGTCAACGCCCTTGATCGATGCGGTAACACCAAAGGATGCCAGCGTGTCGATAAGCTTGTCGGCATTCTCCTGGATCTCCGCTTGGATGTTGTCGTCGTGACTGTCCTCCTCCTTGGCTAAAAGGTCAATGGGAGGGAACTCATAGTCGGAATAGTCGGGCTTGTCCTTCTTCCTTGCCTTCTTTTCATCCACGGGCACAAGTGCCGCGGCGGGAGTCGCAGGGGAGGGAGTAGCCGTAGGTGCTGCGGCCTCGTTTGTAATAACGGGTGCCGCCATAGAGATGGTATCTGCAGGGGTTGCAGGGTCTGTAACCGCGGTGGCCTCTGCCACGGGGGAGGCGGTAGCGTTATCCACACGCACTCCGCCGTCGAAGGGAGGCATTTCCTCTGCGGGAACGGTTATCTCTGCACTTCTGTCCGCCGCAGGAATGGATGCCTTCGGGGTGGATTCTACAGGATCAAGACAGTTGAACATCTCACGCATCCTGATCACCTCGGGATTCTGCTCCTCGGGAGGGATCTCCTGGGCGTCTGCTTCGGTTTCGGGCTCGTCCTCGGGCATATCATCACCGTCGCCGTCGTCCTCGTCGTCCTCATCCTCGAAATCATCGTCGAAGCTTACCTCGACGCCCTCATCCTCGACAGCGTCATCCTCCTCGTTCTCTGCGGTATCGATCGCATCGAAGAGAGGCTCGGCCTCAGCCTTTAGGCTACCGTCAGGGTGGGCAACCGCCTCGACGGGATGAATTTCCTCATCTGCAGGAGTAAAATCTATTTCCTCGGGGGTGTTTTGTGTAGGAGTAGTGCTTGGGGGTGTGCTGACCGCAGGTGCTACGGGCTCTGTAATAGCCTCAGGGGTGGGGGGGAGCATACTGCGTTCTGCCTTCAGCGTCGCACCCTCGCTCGCCGCGGGAGTCTGAATGCTCTCGGTGGGAGCAGAGTAGGGCTTGAATTCGGGGGCTGCAGGCTCGCTCGCAGGAGCCGAAGCAGATGCCTCGGAAACGGGAGTCGCAACAGGCTCTGTCACAGTCACAGGCTCAACGGCGGGAGCACTCGCAACGACAGTTGCAATAGGCTCGGATGCAGGAGC
>JAZQDF010000328.1:0-3484 GCA_045546635.1 Eubacteriales bacterium | reverse complement strand
AACTACGCCTTCGGTCGTAAGAACGAAAAATCTCCCTAACAATTTTTACGCTATGGTAAATTAAGCGGAATAAGTTAATTTAAATAAAAGGCTCTCCCCGACGAAGGTTGGGGAGAGCTTTTTCAGACTTCCCTCAGAGGGAAGCTCCTGCGTAGCAGATGATGAGGGGGAATACCTATAGGAATTTCTGTCCTGCTTAGTTATCTTGCTGCAGCAGACGAGAGCCGTACTAATAAAAACCTTCAAAAAGACTCAAAATGGCAGAAAACGGCAGAAAAAAGGAGATGAGGGCAATTTTTACCCCTGAAAACGACCGACTTTATTCAAGACTGTCGCGGGCCTTCCAAAATCGGCTTTGACAACCGCTCGAAAAAGTGATACAATAATATCACCAAGAAAAAAGACGCTTGGCAAAGCAGGTCGAGTAAGGCTCGGCTAAAAAATATATTATTATTGGAGGAAAAAAATGTCTTTTGGTATTATTTTCAGTGGCGTTTTCTTAGTTGTAATCGCTATCGGTGCAGGCCTCGTTGCCTATACTATTTATAAGAAGCGTACATTTAAGGTAAACGTGCTCGGCGTTATAGTCGCCGTGATCGGACTTCTGGGTATTATCATCGTCCCCTCAAGCTTTCATACCGTTGAGGCGGGTCAGGTCGCTGTGGTTAAGCATCTTGGCGAGGCAAAAAACGTTCGTACAGCAGGCACGTATTTTGATCTGTGGATAACCGAGAAGTACGAATACTACGATGCGAAGGTTCAGAATATGAGCATCATTACTCAGGCGTATTCCAAGGATGCACAGACGATGGATATTGCTATGACCGTTCAGTACAGAATTGACGAGGGCAAGGTTATTGATATTGCCAACCAATACGGTACTATCGATATGCTCGCTAACAGAATCGAGTCGATCGCGACAGAGAAAACCAAGGCCACTCTCTCGTCCTACTCTGCTATGAACATTATTGAGACCCGTTCTACCATTTCACCTCTGGTTGAGAATACGATAAAGGCGGCGGTAGACGATGAATATTGCGTAGAGATCGTTGCGGTCGTGCTTACTAATATTGATTTCTCCGAGGCGTTTGAAAAGACGGTTGAGGATAAGATGATTGCCGAGCAGGAGAAGCTTAAGGCTGAGTACGAGAAGGCTACCGCTATCGTAAACGCGGAGAAGGAGCTTGAGGTAGCAAAGCTTCAGGCACAGGCAAAGATCGAGAAGGCAAAGGCAGATGCCGAGGCACAGATCGAGGTCGCAAGGGCTGAGGCAGAGTCGGTAAAGCTGAAATCCATAGAGGTAGCACGTGCCCTCGGCTTCAATATTAACGAAACCGAGATTCTTGACGAGAACGGCGTTGTGACGTCGGTAGAATACGATATTGACTTTGAGGGTAAGAGCTCTGATGAGATAAAACTTATTACCGAGTATCTTAAATACATAGAGTATCTTTCCAAGTGGAACGGCGAGCTTCCCGGGGTTATCACGGGTGATTCCGCCAGTATAATGATCCCCACCACCGGCACTCTCCCACAGTAAATCCAAACAAAAAGCGACGGGTTATTCCGTCGCTTTTTTTGTTATAAAGCTTATAAAAAACTACAAATATGTAAAATATAGTTGTCATAATAACTACATTTTTCCTTGTTCATCAATAAAAATACTTATGTGCAAACGCTGATTTTTATAGCTTGTTTTAATGCTTGTCCCGGCACCGAGTGATCGTAGTGCCGTCATTGATGAGTCAATATATTTCAGAAAGGCATCAGTTGCCTCTAATAACTCAGCCTTCCCGATAAGCTTTGGAGCATCCGAGGTTTTGATAAGGTCGCATAAGGCCTCGCTTTCCGATACCGAAAGACGCCTTTCGATGATCTTATCAAGCACCTCGCGACGCAGATTCTCGTCCTTTATCCGCAGCAGAGTTCTTGCGTGTCGCTCGCTGAGACCACACTCACATATCCTGTCCTGCATCTTCTGATCCAGCTGTAAAAGCCTTAATTTATTTGCCACGTAGGATTGGCTGACGCCCAGCATTTTTGCAGCCTCGCTTTGGGTGGTTTTTCGCATTTTCATCATACCGTATAGCGATTTTGCTTCCTCGAACATAGTCATATCCTTCACCTCCACATTATTTTAGCATAAAGAAAACGCACCTTGGCTCGAATTTTGTCAGGGTGCGTTTTTGCGATTTATTAACCTTTAAGTCATTCTTCCTTCTGAAGATTTCTTATGTAGTGGAAGATATACTGCTGTGTCACGCCGGCATACGGGCCAAGGGCCTTGTGGTCGAGATGGCCGCCAAAGTACTCGTCAATGGCACGCTTCATCCATACGTCAATTGGAAAGGCCTCAAGGTTGGCAAAGCCAAACAGGGCAACGCAGCTGGCAACCTTGTCACCTACGCCCAGTATTTCCTTCAGCCGCTCTACCGTATATTCGTAGCTTGCCGCAGCCTCGATATCCTCAAGCTTCACTCTGCCGTCGTAAACACGCTCTGCCGCGTCGATCAGATACTTGTATCTGAAGCCCGGATGGGAGGGCAGAAGTCCCTCGGGATTTTTTACCACCTGCTCGGGGGTAGGGAATGAGTAGCAGATGCCGCAGCGACCGCACTCCTCGCATCCGACACGGACGGTCGAATCGGGCAGGGGACAGCAGGTAAGCCCCGCCGCTTCTGCGAGATTTTCACCGTACCGGGCACATATATTGCGGATTATCTTTCTGATCCTCGGTATATTGTTGTTCTGGGAAATTATGAAGGAAAACAGCGTTTCCCAGGGCTCCTGCTTCAGTATAACGATGCCCCGTGCCTCCTCGGCGGCACGCTTCAGCCATTCCGAGTCGGTGCGGGATATTATATCCTTGCGTATGGCCTCAAAGTCGGTGTTAAACCCGAAATATCTGCTGACCGCTGCCTCGTATTCCTCGCTCCACTCGTCGTAGAAGATAAGCTCGCCTGCCTTCCTCTGTCCGACGCGGATAATTCTGCCGTATGCGACCGTCAGATATTCTACGTAGCCCGCCTCGTTGACGAGCCTCTCGTATCTGAACGCCTGGCCGCACTCAAGCGTATCGGTAAGACTGCAGCAGCCGAGATTATCAACAACCGTGCATTCTCTGCCGCGGTAAACTTCTTTTTTTTTGCGAAACATTCCCTCACCCTCTTGCAAAATAATAATTTGTGGTGTATAATATTGTTGTAAAACTATATTTATATATATTTTATCATATTTTCCGCGTGAATGCAAGTGTAATATTTTTGTATTTGCGGAGAGCAGGAAAGGACAGTCCTATGATAATTGAGAAAATCATAATCAAAAGCTTCGGTCGCATCAACGATATGACCTTCGAATTCTCGGATGGCGTCAATATCATTGAGGGCGAGAACGAATCGGGAAAGAGCACCATTGCGGCATTCATCAGGTATATGCTTTACGGCTTTACCGACGACGGCGTGAAGGGGCTTGAGGAAAGGAAGAA
>JAZQDF010000327.1:0-2330 GCA_045546635.1 Eubacteriales bacterium | reverse complement strand
TCGGCACACTCCCTGCCGTAAAAATACCAGCAGATGAGAGTGGCGTAGGCGAAGGCCAATATCAGAATGGGGAGAATTATATCCGAGAGGCCTCCGAGCACCGAGGAAAAGGCTACGCTTACCAGCGACATCGGTGTCCTGCAGGTAGAAATATCGGGTACGGTAACGAGGATTGCAAGCCCGGTCAGCATACAAAGGAGCATACTGTCAAAAACCACCTCACACATTGCAAACAATCCCGCACCGTGCGGCTCTCTTTCACGAGAGCGTGAGTGTGCCATAGCCGAGGTGCCTACGCCCGCCTCGTTTGACAGAATTCCGCGGGCAAAGCCCTCGCGTACAGCCAGAAATCCTATACAGCCTCCTGCGGCACTTTTTATACTAAATGCAGATGACAAAATTCCATTTATTGCCGCAGGGAGCCTTGATAAATTAGCAAAAATTGCGAAAAAACAGCATATAATGTAAATTAAAGTTGTCAAAGGTATGATTATTTCGGTGATGCTCTCGATTTTCCTCGCTCCGCCGAGGATAGCGGGAAGGAGAAGAATTGTGAGGATGAAGAGAGATACGGCGGGGTGCAACGAGAGAGACGATACCGACACGTCAATTACGGCGGCAGTCTGCATAGCACAGCCCATAAACAAAGAAAGCAGTAGCATAAACGCGGCGTAAAGAGGCGAAAGAAGTCGCCCTGCCCTGCGGAATACCCGAGACAGCAATGCAGACGTACCTCCGCGGTCAATATCCTCGCTGAAAACAAGGAGGGTTTCGGCGTATTTTATAACCATAGCAAAAAGCGATGATATAAACAGCCAGAACAGGCTGCCTGCCCCGCCGATCATAAGTCCCGCCGCCACGCCGAAGATATTTCCTACGCCGAGAGTCCCTGCAAGTGCCAGAAAGAGCGAGCGTCTTGCACCGCGGTCAGAAGCAGATGATATAAATTCGCCCGCCGTCCTTACGGGATGGAGGACAAAGAAAAAGCGAAGCCGTATCATAAGATAAAGCCCGACACAGGTCACCATAATCGGTAATAAAAGTGAAACGTCCATAAAAAAACTCCTTCTCATAATTCTATGAAAAGGAGCTTTTATTTATAACGCCCGACCGAATGCGTGGCGTTGAATTGCCGTTATTTTTCAGGCGTTAAAGAATTTTGTAAGATCGATACCGAGTGCCTGAAGCACGTTCCAGCCGACAACAAGAAGGAGAGCAACGCCAAGAACAATGAGGATAATATTGTAGACCTTGTCAAACTTCTTCAGCTTCTCCTCGTCCTGCTTATCCTTCTCAATATCCTCCTCGCTCTCACGCAGCTCCTCGGGTATCTCGTCCATCTCATCCTCGGAGGTCTGCTCGTCAAGAGCAAAATCATAGCTGCCCTCCTTGATAGCCTTCGCCCTCTCGGACGCGTCGATCATAAGCGAGCTGACTATTCTGTAGGTAACTCCGTCCGGATCGTGGTCTGCCATAATAGTTCCTATCTCGCCGATGGCATCCTTTATCTCATCAAAATCGCGGCCGAGGGTTGCCGTATCAAGCAGAGATGCACATCTGTCACAGAGAAGTCTGGGGTATCCTGCACCGCCCATAGCAAGAACGGGGGCATCCTCTCTCTCAATATTTACGTCACACATACAGCACTTAGCCATTCTTCTTTTCCTCCTTGATTTCCTTTCTTATCTCGGATCTGAAATAAGCAATATATTCGTTGCGGAGCTCCGCCCTCTCACGTTGCTCGTCAAAGGTAAGCTCACGCGTCTTGGCAAGTCTGCCAAGCTCGTTAATTCTGTCAATCTTTTCCTTTTCCATATTTCATCCCTTCGGCTTATAAAGCTTCGCAAGGCCACCCGTAGAGGTCTCGCGGTAATGGTGTGAAAGATCCTTGCCGGTTTCATACATCGTGCGGATAACCATATCCAGCGAGATCTTTCTCGAGCCGGACAGGAAATTGGCAAGATTGACCGCGTTGATGGCCCTCATTGCCGCAACCGCATTACGCTCTATACAGGGGATCTGCACGAGGCCGCAAATAGGATCGCAGGTAAGACCGAGATGATGCTCAAGGGAGATCTCCGCGGCGTATTCTATCTGGTCCACACCCATTTCGTAAAGCTCCGCAAGGGCGGCGGCAGCCATAGAGCAGGCAGTTCCGATCTCCGCCTGACAGCCACATTCAGCGCCGCTGATAGATGCGTTAGTCTTTGTGAGCGCACCGATAAGGCCTGCAACCGCAAGGGCACGAAGGATCTCCTCATCGGAGAATCTGTGCTTCTCCTGCATATAACGAAGCACCGAGGGCAGTACCGCACAGGCTCCGCAGGTGG
>JAZQDF010000326.1:0-2410 GCA_045546635.1 Eubacteriales bacterium | reverse complement strand
TATCTTCATATAACTGAGCCTTTTGCCCTGGGGATCGCGGGCGATCTTATACACCCTGGCACCGAAGACGCGGTCGGAGTAATTTTTCGCAAGAGTATAGCGGTCGATACCCGACAGCAGCTCTCTAACGCCCTTCATCTTCAGGGCAGAGCCGAAGAAGCAGGGGAATATCCTACGCTTTGCAACAGAATGGCGGATTTTGTCGGTATCCACCGAGTCGCTCTCAAAAAACTCCTCCATCAGTCGCTCGTCCGCCGAGGCACAGGCCTCGTAGAAATCCGCGGTCCCCTCACAGCTGAAGTCAACGCAGCCGCGGGAGAGCCCGATGCGAAGCTCCTCCATAATCTGCCGCCCGTTTCTGTCTGCAATATCCGTCTTGTTCACAAAAATAAAGACAGGCACGCCGCGGGAGGCCAGAAGATGCCACAGCGTCTTGGTATGTGCGGTGACACCGTCGGTGGCGGAGATAATAAGTATGGCGTAATCCTGCACCGATATAGCACGCTCGGCCTCGCAGGAAAAGTCAATATGACCGGGTGTGTCTATGAGAGTGATAAGGCTGTCGCCGTATTCAAGCACGGCCTGCTTTGAGAAGATGGTAATACCCCTCTCCCTCTCCAGCGAATGTGTGTCGAGAAAGGCGTCACGCTTATCAACCCGACCAAGCCTCATTATACTGCCCGATGAAAAGAGCAGGCCCTCTGACAGAGTGGTCTTACCGGCGTCAACGTGAGCCAGTATTCCTACGGTCAATCTCTTCATTATGCCTCTCCTTTCATCTTTTTTTGTTGGTTTATATTAAAAACGTTTTTTGTATTACGCCTTGATTAATTTAACTTAACAAAGCCTTTTTCTGAATTTCAGGTTCTCGCCGTCGGCGGTGTAATCCGACAGCGTCTTCTCGGACAGTCTGACCGACGCCCTGTTCTCTGCCGAAACGGTGGCACAAAGATATACCATACCCATATCGGCGGCAAGCCTTGCCAGCATTCCGATAACCTCGGTGGCATAGCCCTTATGACGGAAGGCGGGAAGCAGTCTTACCGCACACTCGCATCCGCCCATAAGGTCGAAGGCGTAGAGGGTTGCCTCGCCTGCGAAGGAGCCGTTCACCCGTACGGCGAGGGATATTGCCACTCCTCTCGCAAACTCCTCCTCGCACACGAGGCGGAAATAATCGTCGGCGGGATCGGGATTATCCCGGCTGAAATCATAGCCCCAGTATCTGTTGGTATCGGCATCCTTGCACAGTCTCGCAAAAAGCTCGTCGTCGGCGGGGGCAAGAGGTGTAAGCGAAACGCCCGCCTTGCCCTCAAGGGTGGGAAGACTGCCGAGCAGAGTCGCCTCGCTCATAACGCGAAGAGTAAAGTACTCTCGGTCGGGATCTGCCGCGTCAATATTGGAATGTCGGAACAGGGGAATAAGACCGCCAAGCTCCTCGCTCGGTACGTCAAAAATAACGAGCGGGATCTCCTCCTTCACCGCATAGGCACGAAGCCTGTCGCAGGCGGCGATGGGATCTGCACCCGAGGTAAGAGGCAGAGGGAAGGAAAAGCTGTATTCCCCGTCAAAAATACGGATAAGGAAGCAGCCCTCGGCATAGGAGGTGGCGTATTCGGTGCCGCCGCCGTCCATTATCATTATGGATATATTGTCACGAAGCAGGTCCAGGTCTGCATCGGGCATCGCCTCGGCAACCTCCCTCACGAGATCGTCGGCAAGGCCCGCCGAAAATATCTTAAATGAGATCATAATTATTCCCCTTATTCTTGTTCGGTAAGCGGAACGTAGAGTCGGCAGACGAAGCTGTCGCCCTCCACCGCATACTCGAATTTCTCTGCTATCAACGATGCGAGTCGCTTGCAGGTCTTAAGTCCGATGCCGTGGCTCTCGGTCTCGGCGGGATCCTTGCGGATGGTGTTCCTGCACTCAAGCATCAGCCGTGACCCCGAGACTCCGTAGCTGAGAAGGATCGGCTGCGAGATATCGGCGTATTTTCGCAGATTTGAGAATACGTTATCGATAATTCGCATAAGGTTCGGCGGATCGGTTCGCATAAGACTGCCCGCCCTTAGCTGCTCGCCCGCCAGAGACAGACGTATATCATACCCCATCTCACGCATAAGGAAGAGATGCTCGGACAGAAGCTGCTCCAGAAGGGTAGCCGCATCGTATTCATCAAGCTTTACGCTGCTCTCGGTGTCTCCGAAGGCGAGCGAGTATTTGAACATATCGTCGGACAGCTGCTTCAGTCTGTGAGCGGTGCTCTCGGTAGCCGAGATATAGCTCTCCATCACCTCGTCGGTCGTGCCCTGTGCTCTCATCATCTCAAGATAGCCCATAAGGACGGTAAGGGGCGTTCTGATATCGTGGGAGATTGATGCGATAAGGGCGGCGTTTGTCTCGTGTG
>JAZQDF010000325.1:0-3963 GCA_045546635.1 Eubacteriales bacterium | reverse complement strand
ATCTGAAGCGTGGTGGAAGAGTCAGTCCCACTGCGGCATTCTTTGGTAATATGCTTGGCATCAAGCCCGTGCTTCACGTTGACAACGACGGTCACCTTATAAACGTGCTTAAGGTAAGGGGCAGAAGGACCTCGGTTATGACGCTGGCTGACAAGTATGGCGAGCTTTGTGACGACGATGGCAACAAGATCGTCTATATCTCGCACGCCGACTGCCTTGCCGAAGCAGAGGAGTTAGGAAGAATTATCAATCAGAAATACGCTGCCGAAACCAAGCTCATTACGAACGTAGGCACGGTTATCGGTGCACATTCGGGCCCCGGTACCATTGCTCTTTTCTTCGTTGGTAAAGAGAGATAAGTGAATTTTCGAATAGTATATACAGGAGATTTTTATGTCCAATACTAATAATGATAAGAATAAGAAAGTGAACATAGATACCTCGGCCGAAGAAAATGCAAAGAAGGAATCTATATTCAAGTCCACGGTAGATAAGATATCAAAATCGGCTAAGAAGAAGGATGATAAGTCTGCAGTCGAGAAGAAAAAGCCCACAAAGACGAAGGCTGTCGATAAGGGCGAAAAGAACGAGGTCGACAAGAAGACCGAGGTCGACAAGAAAGCCGAGAAGAAGGCGGAAAAGAAGAAGCCCACGAAGGAAAAGTCTCAAAAGCCCCCCAAAACTGTAAAGACAGATAAAATCAAGACCGAAGATGCCGGGGTAGCCGAGGATAATACCGAGAAAAAGGATGAGTCCAAGAAGGCCGAGCCTAAAAAGAAGGTCGAGCAAAAAAACAAGCCGAAGCCCAAAAAGGAGGCTGAACCTAAAAAGGCAGAGCCTAAAAAGAAGACCGAATCTAAAAAGCCCGAGCCTAAAAAGAAGCAGGAACCTAAAAAGAAGCCGGAGCCTAAAAAGAAGGCCGAGCCCAAGACAGAGAAGAAAAAAACAGGCGAAAAATGGAGTATAAAGCAGCTGGGCGGACTTCTCTTCGCTAAGATGCTTCGTGGCGGAGCATCCGAGCTTCACGCCAACGCAGAGGAGGTCAACAAGCTTAACGTCTTCCCTGTTCCCGACGGAGATACAGGCGACAATATGACTATGACCATCGAGAGCGGCGTTGCTTCTCTTGAAAATATTGATACCGACGATCTTGCAGAGGTTCTCAGGGTTGCATCCCGCGGTATGCTTCTCGGTGCGAGAGGCAACTCGGGCGTTATTCTCTCCCAGTTCTTTGCAGGTATGGCAAAGGGACTCGAAAACGTTGAGACTGCCGATGCAAAGAAGCTTGCCCACGCACTTGAAATGGGCGTTCAGCAGGCATATACCTCTGTAATGACTCCCACCGAGGGTACAATTCTTACCGTTGCCCGCGAGGCGGTTCAGTACGCGGTAAGCCGCGTGACCTCCAAGAGCACCGTACAGTCGTTGTTCTCAGACCTTGTAAACGAGATGAACGCATCCCTTCAGCGTACGCCCGAGATTCTTCCCATTCTCGGCGAGGCAGGCGTTGTTGACTCGGGCGGAGCAGGACTTTTATACATCATAGACGGACTTAACCGCGTTCTTAACGGCGAGGATATAGAGGATGCGGAGGAATCTATTCTTCCCGCACAGAAGTCTGTGCCTGTAGATAGCGGCAGCTTTGGTCCCGACAGCGTAATGGAGTTCGGCTATTGTACCGAGCTTCTCGTTCAGCTTATGAACAGAAAAACCAAGGATACTCCCTTTGATCTTGATGCCTTGAAGCTTTATCTTGCATCCTACGGCGATTCCATCGTAGCATTCCAGACCGAGTCTATCGTCAAGATCCACGTTCATACCTTAAGACCTGATAAAATAATGAGATATATGCTGAAATTCGGCGATTTTATCAGCGTGAAGGTTGAGAATATGTCACTTCAGCACACCGAGCTTGAAGCAGAAGCCGAGGCACAGGCAGAGACTGTAGCACAAACAGAAGCCGTAGCAGAGCCCACCGTGGAATTACCGAAGAAGAAATACGGCCTCGTTGCAGTAAGCAACGGTGTTGGTATTTCCCAGCTGTTCCGCGAGATTGGTTGTGACGAGATCGTCGAGGGCGGTCAGACAAACAACCCCTCCACCAATGACTTTTTAGCCGCGTTCGACAAGATCAATGCCGAAAGCATTTTTGTTTTCCCTAACAACGGAAATATTATTATGGCGGCAAGCCAGGCAGCAGAGATCTACGAGGGGGCGAAGGTTTACGTTGTTCCCACCAAGAGCATCGGTGCAGGCTACGTTGCTATGTCTACTATTAGCTTTGATATGTCCGAGCCGGACGATCTTATGGCCGAGGCAGAGGATGCGATCTCCAGGATCACATCAGCCTATGTATCCCCCGCTGTAAGAGATGCAGATATGAACGGCGTCCACGTTACCGAGGGCGACACTATGGGCATTATTGCGAAGGAAATTGTTATTTCCGGCCCGGATAAAATGGTTTCAACATACGGACTTATTGATATTATGCTCGCCGACACCGGCAAGTTTATGATCACCGTATTTTACGGTAAGGACACTACCGAGGAGGAGCGTAATATGCTCGAGGAGTATATGATGAAGACCTATCCCTCGATTGAATCCTACTTCATTGACGGCGGACAGGAGATATATCCCTTCCTCTTCGTTGCAGAATAATCCACATATAATTCAAGGCAGAAATGATTTTCTGTCAAGAAAAGGCCTGTCAGGCATTACACCGACAGGCCTTTTTATTTTTTCACTTATCAAATAAGCTTATCCTTGGATTCGATGAAATAGGTTGCCTCGCTGTCCGCGGTGGAAAGTGCAAATGCCAGCGGGAACATCTCAAAGGCGAGAGATACGTTTCTCGCGTCCTCGGTGGAGGAATAGCCCATATGGTATCTTATGGCAAAGGCCTCCTCGCGAGTAAGCTTCATATAGCCCGAAATAATATACACGCTCTTTTCTCCGTGACCGTAAGGAAGTCTGTCATCATACTCAAAGGTATCGACTCTCTGCCATACACCCTTCTCGTCCTTTACGTTGCGGAAGCCCTTCTTATAAATATTGACCTTGCACAGATCGTGAAGAAGGGATACGATAGCAATACTCTCGTCGCTGTATTCAAAGCCAAAGCTCTTCTTTACCCTGTCGCTCTTAAGGTAGGAGTCAAGACACTCGTAAACGTTTATAGAATGGTCAACAAGGCCACCCTCGTAGGAGCAATGAAATCTTGCACTGGCGGGTGCAACGAAGAAATCCGATGCGGGCGAGAGGAGATACTCAAGCAGCTTATCTGCTCCCTCACGCTTTATATGTGTGTTGTATATTTCAATAAATCTTTCCTTGCCTGTCATTGTCTTAGCCTTTCTATTCTATCTTAATTAAGGAAGTCTTGCCATAACACCTGCACCCGCGTACTTAAGGACGAAATCAGGCACCTCTTCGGCCGAGAGAAGATAGTCGGCAATGGTAGTGCCAAGCTCTGAATTATAGTAGAAGAGCGAGGGGGCGGTGTCGAATTTTGAATAATTAGTCACCGTATCAGGCTTACAGCTATTGCTTACAGCCTGGTCGCGTGAGGAGGCAATAATCGCACTGCCCGAACTTGAGCTTACGAAGATATCACCGTAGGATTTTGCTGCTCCGCCGCTTACTTCAATAGGCTTTGAGCAGGATTTATAATAGTTAGCCTCACTGAACAGATAGCTGTTTACTCTCACGCTGGCACAGGTAGAGCAGCTGTCGAAATAGTTATTAAAGCTGTGTACGTTGGTATTTCTGCACAGAGGAATTCTGGAGCCCACGCGATAAAAATAGTTATGATGAATAGAAATATTCATACATCTCGATGAATCGGAATTGCCGACCAGCATCGTCTTCTTACAGCTGTTAAAGTAGTTGTATGCCACGCTTACGTTATGAACAAATGCCATATCGATAGATCCGTCGCCTGCATACTTGTCACGCTCGCCTGTG
>JAZQDF010000324.1:0-4561 GCA_045546635.1 Eubacteriales bacterium | reverse complement strand
CAAAGCAAGCCGTAATGAAGAGCGGCAACTACCCATCCGCTGGTCGTAAGCTTAAGAAGAGAGATATGAGAAGACTCTGGATCACCAGAATCTCCGCACAGGCAAAGGTTTGCGGCATGAACTACTCCACGTTCATGAACGGACTCAAGAAGGCAGGCGTTACACTTAACAGAAAGATGCTTGCAGAGCTTGCAGTTTCCGACAAGGAGACCTTCGCTGCTATCTGCGAGAAGGCAAAGGCTGCTCTCTAATATAATTCAACCCGATTTCCCAGTTAATGACGGAAATCGGGTTCTTTTTTTAAACGAGTTAAGGAAAGATTGAAATGAAGATTTTCAGGGATATAATTTCAAGCAGAAATAATTCTACGGTAAAATGGGCTGCGTCGCTTACCGAAAAGAAGGGACGCGGGGAGTCAAAATCCTTTATAGTTGAGGGACAGAAGCTCTCTCTTGAGGCTCTCGGACGTGGACTTCCCGTCACTCATATTCTTCTTCTGGAGGACAGAGCGGAGGAGAATCTCGCCCTGATCGACAGATTCAGAAATGCAAAGGAATACGCCGAGTGCGAGATATTTTTGCTCTCGGAGTCGGCTTTTTCAAAAATTTCTACCGAAAAAGCACCCCAGGGAATAATTTGCGTAATAAAATATCTTGACTTTTTCCGTAATATGGATATAATATATAAGGAAGACTTTTTCATTCATGAGGGTGAAAGAGCCCTTTCGCTATACTCTTTACGCGATCCGGGCAATCTTGGAGCGGTTATCAGATCCGCCACAGCCTTTGGTGTTAAGCATATAGTTTTGTCATCCGACTCGGCTGACGTTTATAACCCCAAGACCGTCAGAGCAGCAATGGGCAGCCTTTTCGGTATTAAAATCACCTACGTTTCGGATTTTCTCTCCTTCATCAATGCGGCACGGGAGTGTGGCAGGTCGGTTTATGCGGCTGAGCTTTCCGACGGTGCAAGGAGTATTTGCGATATTCAGCTTAAAAAGGATGATATTTTCATCATCGGCAACGAGGGACACGGTATTCTGAGCGAGGTTTCCCGATCCTGCACGGGCAGTATATACGTGCCTATTGCCGAGGGCGTTGAGTCGCTTAACGCCTCTGTTGCTGCTGCGGTGTTTATGTGGGAGCAGAACAATCTTTAAATTTTTATTGGAGGTAGACTGATGGATCAGATGATATATTGGATATGGCTATCCTTGGCGTGTAATCCCTCAGGCTCAACCTTTGGCAAGCTTATCAAGGAATTTGATACTGCCAAATCAATATATGAGGCCGATGGTAGAAGGGTTTCGTCTGTAATCGGCTTCAGAAATTCCGACAGATCGGCTCTTGAGGATAAGAGTCTTGAGCGTGCGGAGGAGGTCTACCGCTTCTGTATGAAGCATAAGGTAGGCTTGCTTCCGTATTCGGACGAGAGATATCCTCAGCTGCTTCGGGAGATATATAATCCTCCCGTGCTCCTTTATTACAGAGGGGTTCTGCCTGATTTCAATAAATGCTTTACGGTTGCTGCTGTCGGTACAAGATCGCTGTCGGATTATGGCAGGAAAAACGCCTTTCGCATTTCTTACGATCTTGCCACGGCAGGTGCTACGATCGTGTCGGGTATGGCCATCGGTATTGACGGTGTCGCTATGGCAGGTGCCATTGCGGCGGGTGGATCTACCGTTGCCGTTATCGGTAGCGGAATCGATGTTTGCTATCCGCCACAGCACTTAAGACTTGCGAGGGAGATAGTAAAGGGCGGGTGCGTGCTCACAGAGTTTGCTCCCGGCACACAGCCGAACAAGCTTAATTTCCCGAAAAGGAACAGGATCATCAGCGGTCTTGCCCGTGCTACTCTCGTTTTCGAGGGTGCAGAGAGATCGGGTGCTCTTATAACTGCAAGATGTGCGAAGGAGCAGGGACGTTCGGTTTACGCTCTGCCCGGCAACGTGGGCTCGAAGAACAGCGAGCTCAGTAATCTTCTCATCAAGAACGGGGCTAAAATATGCACCAAGGCAGAGGATCTGCTTGGCGATTTCAAGGACTCCTATCGCGGAGTGATCAATACCTTCCTGCTTAAGGACGGTATGAGGGTGGATATGATGGCGGCTCTTACCGAATACGGCGTACACGCCGTTTGTCCGGGTGACAGTATTTTTGTTGCCCCCAGGACGAAGAAGGGAAGAACCGATAAGGCGGTAGCCGATACCGTAATTACGGTAGAAGAAGCAGGCGAGCCTGTTACCCCGCCCGACAGCCTTGATAAATCCGCACTTGAGATCTATAAGCGTATTCCGGCTGCAGGAGAGATCTCGCTTGAAGAGCTTGTAGATGAAAAAAATGATCTTCGCAGGGTAATGCGATGTCTTCTCACTCTTGAGATGGGCGGATTCGTGGTTATGCTTCCCGGCGAGAAGGTCTCGCGTAAATTCAGATAAGAAAGGTCGCAGTTAATACTGCTTTAATATAAATGGCAAATTTAGTAATAGTTGAGTCGCCTGCTAAGGCGAATACCATAAAGGGCTACCTTGGCTCAAACTACAAGGTCATAGCATCCAAGGGACATATCCGCGATCTGCCCAAGAGCACGCTGGGTATCGACGTTGAGAATAATTTTGAGCCTCATTATATCAATATCAGAGGTAAGGGGGACGTTATCAAGGAGCTTAAGAAAGAGGCAAAGTCTGCCTCAAAGATTTTCCTGGCAACCGACCCTGACCGCGAGGGAGAGGCAATTTCCTGGCACATAGCAAGCGAGCTTGGCATTCCTGCCGACAAGGCCTGCCGTGTCACCTTTAACGAAATTACTCAGAGTGCGGTAAAGGAGGCTATCAAGAATCCGAGAAGGATAAACGAGGATCTTGTAAACTCCCAGCAGGCGAGAAGAATTCTTGACCGCCTCGTTGGCTTCAAGCTCTCAGAGGTTTTGTGGAAGAATCTGAAGAGCGGTCTGTCGGGTGGAAGAGTACAGTCGGTTGCTGCCAGAATAGTTACCGAGCGTGAGGAGGAGATACGTGCCTTCGTGCCTCAGGAATATTGGACGGTTGAGGCGAGCCTTATGACTAATGGCGGCGAGAAGATCGACGCCAAGCTTTACGGTGATAGAAACGGTAAGCTTAAGCTCTCCTGTGAGAGCGAGGCTATGTCGGTAAAGAACGCTGTCGCATCGGGTGAGTTCAAGGTGAGGGACGTAAAGCACGCTGTTAAGTATAAGCAGCCCGCTCCTCCGTTCACCACGTCTACGCTGCAGCAGGAGGCGTCAAGGCAGCTTGGTTATCAGTCGCAGAGAATTATGAAGGTGGCACAGGAGCTTTACGACGGTCTTAATCTCGGTGTCAGCCTTGGCGGTGTGCAGGGTCTTATTACCTATATGCGTACCGACTCTACAAGAATTTCTGCATCCGCACAGGAGAGCTGTGCAGCATATATCAAGGAAAAATACGGCGAGGAGTTTCTTCCCTCGACTCAGCGTAGCTTTAAGTCTAACGCATCTGCACAGGATGCTCACGAGGCGATCCGTCCCTCTAACGTCTATATCACGCCCAAATCCATCAGAAAGATGCTGACAGGCGAGCAGTACAGGCTTTATAAGCTTATCTGGGAGAGATTTATTGCCAGCCAGATGGAGTCTGCCGTTCTTGACACCGTTTCGGTTGAGATCGAGAACAACGGCTATATATTCAAGACAGGTGGCTACGTTATTAAGTCAAAGGGATATCTTCATATCTACGACTACGTAAGCGATGACGAGGCGGACAGAGAAAGCGAGGAGATCAATCTTCAGAGCCTTCCTAACGTTAAGAAAAACGAAATTCTCGGTGCATCGGGCGTTCAGACACATCAGCACTTTACCGAGCCGCCTGCAAGATATACCGAGGCATCACTTATAAAATTCCTTGAGGAGAACGGCATCGGCCGTCCCTCGACCTATGCACCTATTATTTCTATTATCATCTCCCGCGAGTACGTGAAGCGTGATGGAAAGTCGCTTGTTGCGACACCGCTCGGTGAGATAACCACAAACTTTATGCGTCAGCATTTCCCCGAGATAATTGATTACGAGTTTACCGCGTCTATGGAGGCAAAGCTTGACTCTATCGAGAATAAGGAAAATACCATTCTTGGCGTTATTTCCGAGTTCTACGATAGATTTGAGGCCGAGCTTGAGGCGGTATCGAAGGGTGACAATAAGGTTGAGCTTAATATTCCTGCCGAGGAAAGCGACGTTCTTTGTGACAGATGCGGCTCCAGGATGGTGTATAAAAACGGCCGATACGGAAAATTCCTCGCTTGTCCCAAATATCCCGAGTGCAAGTGTACAAAGGCTATTGACAAGAACGGCAACGTCGCCCCGGAGGAGGAGAAGACACCCACGCTCGCAGGATTTAAGTGTGAGGTGTGTGGCGGTGATATGGTCGTACGCAACGGAAGATATGGCAGCTTCTACGCCTGCATTAATTATCCTACCTGTACCTTTACGAAGCAGAAGGTGACCGACACGGGTGTTCCTTGTCCCAAGTGTAATTCAAGGATACTTGCCCGTCACGGAAAGGGCAAGA
>JAZQDF010000323.1:0-7434 GCA_045546635.1 Eubacteriales bacterium | reverse complement strand
TCCTTCATAACGTATTCCTTACCCTCGCTACGAAGAAGGCCCTTCTCCTTGACCTTATTTCTGTCACCCTCACGAACAAGATCATCAAAGGCAACGACCTCGGCACGAATGAAGCCACGCTCAAAGTCGCTATGTATCTTTCCTGCCGCACCGGGAGCCTTCGTTCCCTTCTTGATAGTCCAGGCACGAACCTCCTTAGGTCCTGCGGTAAGGAAGGAAATAAGACCGAGCAGGCTGTAGCTTGACTTAATAAGCTTATCAAGACCGCTCTCCTCGATGCCGAGATCGGCAAGGAACATCTCCTTCTCCTCGCCGTCAAGAGCGGCAAGCTCTGCCTCGATCTGTGCACTGACTGCAATGATCTCGCTTCCCTCGCTCTCGGCGTGTGCCTTAAGTGCCTTATAATGCTCGTTATTCTCGTATTCGCCGCCAACCTCACTCTCGGAGATATTAGCAACGTAGATTATAGGCTTAAGTGTAAGCAGACGGGATTCCTCGATCCAGGCAACGTCCTCCTCATCAAGCTCAACGGTGCGGGCACATTTTCCCTCCTCAAGTGCAGCCTTAACTCGCTCAAGAACCTCAAGCTTCTCAAGAAGCTTCTTATCGGCTCTTGCCGCCTTGGTGGTTCTGTCAATTGCACGCTCAACTATCTCAAGGTCGGAGAGAATGAGCTCAATATTAATAGTCTCAACGTCGCGAAGAGGATCTACCGAGCCGTCTACGTGAACGATGTCACCGTTTTCAAAGCAGCGTACAACGTGGACTTCGGCGTCGACCTCTCTGATATTGCCGAGGAATTTGTTACCGAGTCCCTCGCCCTTGGATGCACCCTTAACAAGTCCTGCAATATCAACGAATTCGATAATTGCGGGGGTGTATTTATCTGGGTTATACATTTCGGCAAGCTTGTCAAGTCGCTTGTCGGGGACTGCAACAACGCCCACGTTAGGATCTATGGTGCAGAAGGGATAGTTTGCCGACTCCGCCCCTGCGTTTGTAAGTGCATTAAAAAGCGTACTCTTTCCCACGTTGGGAAGGCCTACGATACCAAGTTTCATTTTATTTACTTCCTTAACTTTTTATTTAACTATATTATTATACAATATACTTCCCTGTTTTTCAAGGTTTTTTTGAAAAATGTAGGTGTTTTTTGTTTCGAGAGCCATATTACAACGCTCCTTTCTCCGAGAAAATGATTAATAATAAAAAATTCTTATAAAATTCATAAAATGTTCTTGATTATGCAAATAATATGCTGTATAATGTAATTGTTAAGATTTTAATATTTTTAACAAAGTTAACAATTTACATTACATATATAAGAAAGGAAAGGAAAAATGGATACTACAAAGCTTCTTATTGTTGATGACGACCCTAATATATGCGATATGCTAAGACTTTATTTTGAGAACGAGGGATACAGAGTAAAGACCGCCTGTGACGGAATGGAGGGAATCAGCTATTTCAAGTCCTTCGAGCCCGATCTTGTGCTGCTTGATATAATGATGCCCAAGAAGGATGGGTGGCAGGTATGCCGCGAGATACGTGAGATCTCGGGTAAGCCCGTAATTATGATCACCGCAAAGGGCGAGATATTCGATAAGGTTCTCGGCCTTGAGCTTGGTGCAGACGACTTTATCGTAAAGCCCTTTGATATGAAGGAGCTATCTGCCCGTATCAAAGCAGTTCTCCGTCGCTATAATGCACATTCCAGAGGAAACGACAGCGAGGTTGTTAAATTTGAGAATATGGAGGTCAGCCTGCAGAAGTATGAGCTTAAGCTCTGCGGCAAGGCAATTGATATTCCTCCGAAGGAGCTGGAGCTGCTCTACTTCCTCGCATCAAACGCAAACAGAGTATTCACAAGAGATCAGCTGCTTGACAAGGTATGGGGCTTTGACTACCTTGGTGACTCCAGAACGGTTGACGTCCACGTAAAGAGGCTTCGCGAGAAGCTGGAGAACGTGTCTGACAAGTGGGTTCTTAAGACCGTATGGGGTGTTGGATATAAATTCGAGACGCTATCATAATGAGAAAAGGATATTTACCGCGAGGTAAATATCCTTTTTTATTTAGAAGTTAAAGGTCAGCTGAGCAAGAAGCGTTCCGTTAGAAGGAAGAGCAAGCTTTTTGCACTTCAAGGCATCCTTGCCAACGTCTTCAATTCGATCTGTTACAAGATCGATCTTAACGCCCTTCTTGGCGATCTTCATAATCTGAACGCCTGCGGCGGTTCTGGTAGCCTTCACGGGAATGAGGTCGCTCTTAATAAGCATTCCCCTGCCCCCATCGCTACGGATAAAAATAGGAACAGGCTTATCGCCCTCATATACAGCACCTGCAAGAGGTGAGTCGGTAGAATACGCACCCGTGATCTTACGGCGGCGAGTCTTCGCCTCGTATGCCGATAGGTTGACGCGGAGTCCCTTGCCGTTCTCAAAGATATATACCATATGGTGATTGGGATTAAGCTCGTAGATCATCTTGCAGGCCACGACGTGCTCGTCATCGTCCATATTAAGCTTGGTAGGAACGTATTCACCCATCTGATTTGCCTTTCCAAGCTCGAAATCATCCACCCTGGCACGGTAGATCTGGCCCTTGTCTGTGAAGAACAAAATGTCACCGCGGTTATCAGTATCCTCCTGGTAGATGATGAAGTCACCCTCCTTCAGCTTATACTCCTCGGTGGCACGTGCCGCCTGTACGGACAGCTTCTTGAAATAGCCGCCCTTTGTCAGAATGATGCGGCAGTTATAGTTCTCAAAGAAGAGATCCTCCTTGGGAGCCGCGGTATCGCTGTCCTTGGCAACGATCTCGGTCCTTCTGGGCTTAGCGTACTTCTTCTTGATCTCCTGAAGCTTGGTAATAATAGTACCCTTAAGCTTTATCTCATCGCGAAGAGTTTCTCTTATGTCTGCAATAGCATCCTCCAGCTGACTTATCTCCTCAACGCGATTGATAATATACTGTCTGTTAAGGTTACGAAGCTTGATGTCTGCAATGTATTCCGCCTGTATCTTCGTAAGGCTGAAGCCTGCAGCGAGGTTGGGAACAACGTCCTCCTCACGCTCGGTATTCCTGATTATCCTGATCGCCTTATCAATATCAAGAAGTATAGCTGCAAGTCCGCGAAGCAGCTCCAGCTTATGCTCCTTCTTGCCAAGCTCGAAGGTAAGCTCGCGAGTAACGCACTTTACCCTGAACTTGATCCACTCGTTAAGTATCTCGCGTATACCAAGCTGCATAGGCGTGCCGTCTACAAGAATGTTGAAATTACAGTCGAAGTTATTCTCAAGCTCGGTAACCGCAAACAGCTTCTTCATTACAAGCTCGGGATCCGAATCCTTCTTAAGATCAAAGGTCAGCTTGAAGCCGTTAAGGTCGATCGCATCACGAACGTCGGCTACCTCACGAAGCTTGCCGGACTTGATCATATCCGTGGCCTTCTTCATTATCGCCTCTATAGAGGAGGAATAAGGGATCTCAAGCACGTCAATGCAGTTGTTCTTCTTTACGTACTCATACTTAGCACGCATTTTGAAGCTGCCGCTGCCCGTCTCGTAGATCCTACGCATCTGCTCACGGTCGTAAAGGATCTGTGCTCCGCCAGAGAAGTCGGGTGCCTTCACGATATCAAGCATACGGTCGATAGAGGTGTTCGGATTTTTGAGAAGTGCGATAGTGCCGTCGCAGATCTCCGCAAGATTGAAGGAGCATATAGAGCACGCCATACCTACCGCGATACCAAGGTTCGGGGACACAAGGATATTCGGGAAGGTGGTGGGAAGGAGTGTAGGCTCCTCCATCGTGTTATCGTAGTTAGGAACAAAATCCACAGCATCCTTATCAATTCCGGAAAATAATTCCTGGCAGAACTCATCAAGCTTCGCCTCGGTATATCTGGATGCAGCATACGCCATATCTCTTGAATAGTGCTTACCGAAGGATCCCTTCGAGTCAATAAAGGGGTGAAGCAAAGCCTCGTGTCCCTTAGTGAGTCGCACCATCGTTTCGTATATGGAAGCGTCGCCGTGAGGGTTAAGTCGCATCGTCTGTCCCACGATGTTGGCACTCTTCGTCCTCTGCTTTGTCAAAAGTCCCATCTCATACATAGTATAAAGAAGCTTTCTGTGCGAGGGCTTGAAGCCATCTATCTCGGGGAGTGCACGTGAAACTATAACGCTCATAGCATAGGGCATATAGTTTTTTTCAAGAGTCTCGGTTATAGGCTGTGCGGTTGGCACAGCCTCATTTTCCAAAGGATCAATTATAGCTTTCGTTTTCTTTTTAGCCATTTTACCCCTGCCTTAAATTTATTACGGTGTGAGCGGCCGCCCTGATCATTCTGTTATAGAGTGCAAGACCTACCCCTTCCATAGAAGGAAGAGGGGCATAGAGCGCATCGTACTGATGCTTGTCCGCATCACGCAAAATGGAGAACAGGTGTCGTGCCTGCTCGTTTATATCCTCCCTGGCACCGAGAATGAATATATCGGCATCGGGAAGAAGCTCTGCTACACCTTTTCTATCGTCGGTGTAGCAAAGAATTGCTATTTTTTTCTTTTTTTGTGCTTTAACGAAGTCAACCACGTCAGAAAGCTCGCCATCGAGCAAAAGAAGAGGTGCCTTCGGTGCGTAGTGGCGGTATTTCATACCCGGAGATAGTGCTATATCCCCCTCCTTCAGTCTGTCGGTTACAGCATCAGCAATGCTGACGGGAGCAACGCAGGCAAGCTCGGACACGGTAATTCTGCCGGGTCGTAAAAGAAGCAGCGAGCCGTCGTCACAAATCCTTACTATAGTGGATTCAAGTCCGATCTCACAGTCACCGCCGTCAATTATCATATCAACCCTGCCCTGCATATCGTCGATAACGTGAGAGGCAGAGGTTGGCGACGGACTGCCCGAAAGGTTAGCCGAGGGGGCAGCAACGGGTCTTTCGCAAAGCTCTATAAGCCTGCGTGCTACGGGATGAGACGGACAGCGTACTGCAACGGTGGAAAGGCCACCGCGGGTTTCGGTTGGAATACTGTCCCTCGCAGTCATAACCACGGTAAGCGGTCCGGGCATAAATCGATCGGCAAGTCTGTAATAGACCTCCGAGGTGTAGGTATAGTTCTCAGCATCGGAGGGCTTCGCAATATGAATGATCAACGGATTATCCGAAGGTCTGCCCTTCGCTGCGTATATCTTACGCGAGGCCTCGGGGTTTGTTCCGTCGCCGCCGAGTCCGTATACCGTTTCGGTCGGAAAAGCTACGAGTCCGCCTCGCTTTAATATTTCTGCCGCGTTTTTAAGCTCGTTTTCATTGTTTTCGAGCTTGTAGGGATTAACGGTGATTATCTCAGTTGTCATTTTGTTCTCCCTTGAGACGCTCGGCAGTATCGGCCGCGATAAGATCGTCTACTATGGTATCGATATCTCCGTTAAGGAATGCACCGAGGGTGTATACCGTCTTATTGATTCTGTGATCGGTGACACGGGACTGAGGAAAATTATAGGTTCTTATCTTCTCGCTTCTATCACCGCTGCCGACCTGACTCTTACGTGCCGAGGCGATTGCCTCCTCCTGTGCACGAAGCTTGATATCGTAGAGCTTGGTATAAAGGAGCTTCAGAGCCTTCTCCTTATTCTGCAGCTGGCTTCTCTCCTGATCACACTCTATAACGATGCCGGTGGGCTTGTGAGTAAGGCGTACTGCCGACTCGGTCTTATTAATATGCTGACCGCCTGCACCGCTGGACTTACAGGACTCAAATTTCAGATCGGCGGGATTTACCTCAACCTCCACCTCATCTGCCTCGGGAAGAACGGCAACGGTAACGGTAGAGGTCTGAATTCTGCCGTTGGACTCGGTAACGGGAATACGCTGAACACGGTGAACGCCACTCTCAAATTTAAATCTTGAATAAGCACCGTCACCGATAACATTGAAGCTTATTTCCTTGAGTCCGCCAAGCTCGGTCTCGTTGATGCTGACGACCTCGGTCCTGAATCTTCTCGCGGTAGCGTACATCGTATACATTCTGTAAAGATCCGCACCGAAAAGGGCTGCCTCCTCACCGCCTGCACCCTGCCTTATCTCAACGATAACGTTCCTTGAGTCGTTTGGATCACGAGGCATAAGGAGGATCTTAAGCTCGTCGGTAAGTCGGTCGCAAAGGAGCTTATACTCCTTATATTCCTCCTCGGCAAGCTCTCGAAGCTCGCTGTCGAGAGTTGAATCACGCATCATCTCATCCGACTCGCGAAGCCCACGCTCAGCCTCCTTATACTCACGGAACTTCTCAATAATAGGCTCGAGTGATTTGTATTCCTTTATAAGCTCGGCATATTTTTTATTATTTCCGACGACCTCGGGAAGAGTCATCATCTGCTCGATCTCCCTGTAACGGTCATCTGCTCTCTGCAATTTCTGGAAAATCATAGATTTTTACCTCAAAAATTATATTAGTAATTTATAGAGGATAAAACTATTTTATAAATGCACAGAACGCCTCGTAGGTGGAATAAACGTCAGCCTTGGAAACAACCTCGTAGGGTGCGTGCATTGAGATTACGGGCACGCCAAGGTCGACGGTCTCAATATTCTGGTTCGCAATATACATAGCAACGGTTCCGCCGCCACCCATATCTACCTTACCGAGCTCGCCCGTCTGCCAGATAACGCCGTTCTCGGCAAAGAGCTTACGTACAAAGCCGACAAGCTCAGCAGATGCGTCGTTGGTGCCGGACTTACCTCTGGAGCCAGTATACTTGGACATAGTAGTACCGCAGGAAATGATAGCACTGTTACGCTTCTCGTATACGTCTGCAAAATTGGGATCGAAGCAGGCGGTAACGTCAGCACTGAGACACTTGCTCTTACCTCTTACAACTATGGGATTCTTACCAAGGGAGGTAGAGATCTCGGAAATAAGGTCAACGAGGAATGCGGACTGCATACCGGTGATACCAACCGAGCCGATCTCCTCCTTATCGGCAAGAACGACCATAACGGTATGCTTTGTATCGGGATTATCAAGAAGAGCTGTTACGGCGGGATAGGAGCAAACTCTGTCATCGTGACCGTAGGATGCAATAAGTGCTCTGTCGAAGCCTATATCACGTGCCTTGAATGCGGGAACGAGCGAAAGCTCGGCAGAGATGAAGTCCTCCTCGGTAACGCCGTACTTCTCGTGAAGGATAGAAAGTGCGGTAAGCTTGATCTTATCGGATACGTCATCATCAGCATAAGGAAGACCGCCGATAAGGATATTGAGAGTCTCGCCCTTGATAGCGGTGCCGAGAGGCTCCTGCGACTGCTTTGCACCGAGGTGAGGAAGAAGATCGTTGATGTAGAATACGGGATCGCTGTCGCTCTCGCCGATGCAAACAAGTCGGAGGCCAAGCGGTCTTAGGAAGACAATGACTAGACCCAACTCCTTG